>JAKAZU010000082.1 GCA_021826525.1 Thermoplasmata archaeon | reverse complement strand
CCCGACCGCGGTCATGAGCTACGCGAACCCCTTTTGGCGGCACGGGCTCGACCACTCCCTCCGGAGCATCGCGCGCGCGGGCGCGTCGGGGCTGATCGTTCCGGACCTGTCGCTGGAAGAAGCGCCCCCCTGGATCGCCGCGGCCGGCCGCCATTCGATCGATCTCGTCCTCCTGGCGGCGCCGGGGGTCTCGGAGCAGCGGACGGTCCGTCTCGCGCGGGCGACCCGCGGATTCCTGTACCTGGTGGCGCGCTACGGAACCACGGGGACGGCGCTCTCGGCCGAACGGATCGACCTGACCCCGATCGTTCGGACCGCCCACCGGGCGGCGCCGAGGACCCCGGTCCTGATCGGATTCGGGATCAAGGATCCCGCGACGGCCGTGCAGGCGCTCGCGTACGGGGCCGACGGGGTCATCGTCGCAAGCGCGCTCGAAGAGCGCTTCGTCCGAGCTTTCGGAGCGGCGACGGTCCGGCGCGTGCTCGGGCCGATCGATCGCACGCTTCGCGCGCACGGCGTGAGCCCGCCGTCGCGGCCCCTCTTATATCGCACGCGCCGCTAGCGGCCCAATGGCTCCGGTCGCTGGCCGGTGGACGCGCTCCGCCCGGCGCGTGCTGCCCCAGATGCGGACGTGGCGGATCGCCTTTCACGAGGACCCCGAGCTCTCCGACCAAGAGACCCACACGCGCGATCGGGTCGTCTCGGCGCTCCGGACCTTGGGCCTCGATCCGATCACGTACGACGACGGTTTCAACGGGGTCCTCGCGGTGATCGGCGGAGATCGACCGGGTCCCGTGGTGGCCCTGCGAGCGGACATGGACGCCCTGCCGGTGAGGGAGGAGACCGGCCTTGCCTTCCGTTCGCGCAACCCCGGCCGGATGCACGCGTGCGGACACGACGTTCACATGTCGGCGTTGCTCGGAGCCGCGGCCGTCCTCGCGGGGCACCGCTCGGAGCTTCGGGGCGCCGTGAAGCTGCTGTTCCAGCCGGCCGAGGAGGAGGGAGAGAAGGGGGGCGCAGGGCCGTTCCTCGAACGAGGCTGCTTCGAGCGGCCGAAGGTCGATTACGTCGTGGGCCAGCACGTCGACCCCGCCGTGCCGCTCGGGTCGATCGGCACCCGGGCAGGGCCGGCGATGGCCGCGGCCGACCGCTTCCGCATCCGGATCCGGGGTCATGGGGGCCACGCGGCCGCGCCGCACCTCGGGCCCGACGCCGTGCTCGTCGCCTCGGAGATCGTGGTCGGACTCCAGGCGCTGGTGAGCCGGGTACGCAACCCGGTCGACCCGGTGGTCGTGAGCGTCGGACAGATCCACGGCGGCACCCGACACAACATTCTTCCCGACGAGGTCATCCTCGACGGCACCGTGCGGACGTTTCGGCCCGCGACCCGCGAACGGATGGAGGTCGCGCTCCGCCGTCGTGTGCGCTCGATCGCCGCCAGCCTGGAGGCGAAGGTGCGGATCGAGTACTACCGAGGGTACCCGGCGCTTTGGAACCCCGCCGGAGCGACGCGGGTGATCACCGAAGCTCTGCGATCGGAGTTCGGCGCCGGGCGTGTCATCGAACTCGAGGAGCCGGTAATGGGCGCCGAGGACTTCGCCCGGTACCTGGAGCGTGTACCCGGGACGTTCTTCCAGCTCGGCGTAGGGGTCGCCGGCCGCTCGGCGGGATTGCACAGCGCCCAGTTCGCTCCGCCCGAAGCCGCTCTCGTTTACGGCGCCGCCGCCCTCTTGGCCGCGACCGAGGCCCTGCAGGGGAACCCACCGTGAACGTCGCACGCGCGCGCGCCGACTTCCCCGCCCTGCGCCCACGCTCCGGGCGATCTCGCGTCGCCTACCTCGACTCCGCGTGCATGTCGCTCGTGCCCGATTCGGTCCTGCGCGCGATGGAGGAGTACTACTCCGACTATCCCGGCTGCGCCGGCCGCAGCTTGCACCGATTTTCCGAGGAGGTCTCGCGCCGCTACGACGCCGCGCGGAGCGCCTTCGCCGAGTTCGTCGGCACGAACGCGCCGGAACATGTCGTCTTCCTGCGGAATGCGACCGAGGCGATCAACCTGGTGGCAAGCGGCCTCGACTGGAAGAAGGGCGACCGGGTGCTCGTCTCCGATCAGGAGCATAACTCGAACCTCGTCGTCTGGCAGCGGCTCCGGCGCGAGCGCGGGATCCGGCTCGAGATCCTCCCGCTGAGCGCCGACGGGTCCTGGGATGCGGAGGTGCTCGAGCGCGCCCTCTCCCGGAGGATCCGGCTCGTCAGTCTCTTCCACACCTCCAATCTTGACGGTCGTTCCCTGCCGATCCGCGAGATCGCGGAGCGCGCGCACGATCGGGGAGCCCAGACGCTGTTCGATGGTTGCCAGGCGGCCCCGCACCGCGCGGTGAACTTCGATCGCCTCGGCACGGACTTCTACGCCCTGTCGGCCCACAAGATGCTCGGACCTACCGGAACGGGAATCCTCGTGGGCACCCCCCAGGGCCTCTCCGGGTTGCGACCGCTCGTGATCGGGGGGGAGACGGTACAATGGACCACGCTCACCGACCACGAGCTGCGTCCCCCTCCCTACCGGTTCGAAGCCGGGCTGCAGAACTACGGTGGCATCATCGGAGCCCACGCCGGGCTTCGGTACCTCGAGCGGATCGGCCTCGAGGCCATCGAGAGCGCCCAGCGCGAGCTCAACCGCGACGTGACCAAGGCGCTCTCCGGGCTCGGACGGGTCCACGTCCTCGGACCGGAGAACCCGCGGGACCGCCCCAGCATCTTCGGCTTCACGATCGACGGGATCGATCCCCACGACGCGGCGTTGTTCCTGGACGAGGGCTGGGGAGTGCTCGTCCGCTCCGGCATGCATTGCGTACACTCCTGGTACGAGCGCCGGGGCCTCACGGGGAGCATTCGCGCCTCGTTCTATCTCTACAACAACCGGGACGACGTCGCCGCCCTCGTCCGCGGCGTCCGAGAACTGCTCGAGCGCCTGCCCTCGCGGCCGGGCGGAGCGCGGCCGACGCCGCACCGCGGCCAACGGGCGCCGAAGGCACGTGTCGCATGAAGGGAATGTACCTCGATTACACAGGGATCCGCGTCACCGATCTCGAACGCGCGCACCGGTTCTTCACGGGCGCACTCGGACTGCGGGAGGTCCGCCGTGGAACCATGCACCATGGCGGCATCTGGGTCCTGCTGGGCGATCCGCGATCGAAGCAGCACCTCGAGCTGAACTGGTACCCGCCAGGATCGACGTTCGCGACCCGCTTCGTCGCGGGTGAGGGTCTCGATCACATCGGCGTTCGGGTCCGGGACCTGCCGGATCTTGCACGCCGATTGCGCCGCTACGGAGGACGGCTCCAGACCCAGTTCCGGGAGGGCCGGCGCGTCGTGGTGGCGTACTATCGCGGTCCGGACGATATCTGGATCGAGCTCATCCGGCAGTAGCCGGCTACGGATCAGAGCGACTGCTCGACGATGCCGCCGAGCTCGCGGGTCAGGAGCTTGGCGATGTCCTCGCGCAGCTTCCTGCGCACCGACTCGGGCAGGGTCGACAGGCCGAGCCGGGCGGTACACGTTCCGACCTGGAGGAGGGCGGCGTACTCGAGCGCGCGCGCTTCGAGCAACTGACGGACCGAATCCCGCAGATCCCGGGCGAGTTCCGGATCCTCCTTGAGGGATTTCTCGATGTGGCGGCGGATCTCGTCCTTGATGATGTCGCGGGTCGCATCGCGAACGATCTCCTCGGGGCGCAACAGGTCCCGGGTGCCCGCCAAGAGGACATCGATCGGCTCGCCGGAGGAGGAGCCTTCCGCCATCGAATGGATGAACGGGGGTCGGCCCATAAGCGTTGTTGTGGGCCGTGGCGGCGCACCCCGGCGTGGATCGACCTCGGCCCAACCCCGGTGGGCCTCCCCAAGCAAGCAGGTTGGGGGAGCGAGGCCCGGGGCATCAGCGGAGCGTTCGCGGGGAGACCGTGGCTTCGGGGAGGAGCTGGGCGA
>JAKAZU010000081.1 GCA_021826525.1 Thermoplasmata archaeon | reverse complement strand
GCACGACGAGACCGCGATCGCAATCGGAAAGACACGGTACGTCGGAGACATCGTCGCAGCCGTGGCCGCGGTGGATGAGCGCACGGCCGAGCGAGCGCTCGAACTCGTCCGAGTGGACGTGGAACCCCTGCCCGAGTACACCGACCCGTGGATGGGCGTCGAGAAGGTCGCCGAGCCGATCCACGCGCGCGGACTTCTCGGGACGAACATCCAGAAGGAGGTCGTCCAGCACTTCGGTGATGTCGACGCGGCGTTCGCCCAAGCAACCCACCGGGTCCGGGTCCATGGACGCTTTGCCGGAGTTACCCATGCGTTCACCGAGCCGCTCGTCACGATCGCCGAGGCGACGGCCGATGGCCGCCTCACCGTTTACAGCGCGACCCAGGTCCCGCACTACCTACATCGCGCGCTGAGCGAGGTGCTCGGGATCCCGATGCACCGGATTCGGGTGATCAAACCGGAGGTCGGAGGCGGCTTCGGTGGCAAATCGGACCCCCTTCCGCACGAGATCGTGTGCGCCGCCCTTTCGATCGAGACCGGCCGACCCGTGAGGATGCTGCTCGACCGTGAGGACGTGTTCTACACCAACCACGGCCGGCATCCGACCGATAACGAGGTTCGGATCGCCACGGATGCCGAGGGCCGGATCCTCGCCTACGACATCGACGCGCTGATCGACGGGGGAGCGTGGAGCTCGTTCGGAACGGTCACTACGTACTACAACGGGGTTCTCGCAATGGGCCCGTACCGGATTCCGAACTTCCGGTACCACGGCCGCCGCGTGTACACGAACAAGCCTCCGTCCGGGGCGATGCGGGCCCACGGGGGCACCAACCTGCGCTACTCGATCGAGGTGGGGCTGGACGAGATCGCCGAAGCGACGAAGCTCGATCCGTTCGACCTGCGCACGCGCAACGCGCTCCCACCGAACTCGACGACGATCAACGACTTCCGGATCACCTCGACCTCCTTTCTGAAGTGCCTCGCCGCCGCACGCGAGCGCAGCGGGTGGGATTCGAAGTTCCGCAAATTGCCCTACGGCCGCGGTGTGGGGCTGGGGTGCGGATTCTACATCTCGGGCTCGAACAGCCCGATCCATTTCAAGCCCGTGATGCCGCAATCGACCGTCCATCTCAAGGTCGACATGGACGGCGGGATCGCGGTGCACTCGATGCAGGCCGATATCGGCCAGGGATCGAACACGCTGCTCGCGGCGATCGTGGCCGAGGTCCTCGGGGTCGATCTCGAGCGCGTCCACGTCCCGCGCGTCGACTCGGACGTCAGCCCGATCGACATCGGCAGCTACTCGAGCCGTGTGACGTTCATGATGGGGAACGCCGCCCGACGGGCGGCCGAGGATCTGAGGGCCCAGCTCCTGCGGGCGGCGAGCCACCGGACCGGCCATCCCGTCGAGCAGCTCGAGGTCGCGTACGAGCGGATCCAGGTCCGCCACCGACCCGACGTGGGAGTGACGTTCATGGAGGCGCTCCACACGGCGATGGAGCGCGCCGGAGCCCTCACCGCGACCGGGGCGTACTCCTCTCCCCCCATGGGAGGCTCGTTCAAGGGCGCACGGGCCGGCACCGCGCCCGCCTACTCCTTCGGCGCGTACGTCGCCGAGGTCGCGGTCGATCCCGAGACCGGCCTGTACCGGGCCGAGAAGATGTGGGCCGCGTTCGACTGTGGTCGTCCGCTCAACCGGCTCGCGGTCGAAGGCCAGGTCGAGGGCTCGATCCACATGGCCCTCGGTCAGGTCATGGGCGAGTCGATGAACTACCGCGGAGCGCGCCTGTTGAATCCGTCGCTGCTCGAGTACAAGATACCCACCCCCGCCCAGATGCCCGAGATCGAAGTGCTCCTGGTGGGCGACGACGACCCCGAAGGGCCGTTCGGGGCGAAGGAGGCGGGCGAAGGTCCGCTGATCGCGGCGCTGCCCGCGATGGGGAACGCCATCTACGACGCCGTCGGAGTCCGATGCTACGAACTGCCGATCACCCCGGACCGGATCGTCCGCGGGATCGAGGATCGCCGCAAGGAGGGTCGCGCCTGGAAGGGCGCCTGACCATGCATCTCGACCCGTTCGAGCTCTCCCAGCCGACGACGATCGAGGAGGCCGTGCGCCTGCGCGCGGAGCACGTCGACGGCTCCGATTACCTGGCCGGCGGGACGGATCTCCTGCCGAACTACAAGATGCATCTGAACGTGCGGCCCCACCTCATCGCGCTCGGGAACGTCGCCGAGCTCGACGGGATCTCGCTCGATCGGATCGGTGCGATGGCTCGACTCGCCGACCTCGAGCGGGACCGCGCGTTCGCGAGCTCGTACCCCGGCATCGGGGAGGCGATCCGCGAGATCGCCACTCCGCTCGTCCGAGCCTCGGGTACCGTCGGCGGCAATCTCCTCCTCGAGACGCGATGCTTCTTCTTCAACCAGAGTGAGTTCTGGCGTGCGAGCCTCGGCTACTGCCTCAAGGCCGATGGGGATCGGTGCCACGTCGTGCCCCAGAAGGAGAAGTGCTACGCCACGTTCAGTGGCGATCTCGCCCCCACGCTCGAGGTGTTGGATGCCGAGGTGGAGATCGCGGGGGCCGATGGACGGCGCCGGGTTCCCCTGGAGCGCCTGTACGACGCGCAGGGCGACGGGATCCACCGACACCACATGGCGCCGGGAGAGCTCCTGGTCGCGGTCTATCTGCCGAAGGACGCGCGCGAGCGCGCCGCGACGTACCTGAAGTTGCGCGTGCGCCCCTCGTTCGACTTCCCCGAGCTCGGCGTCGCAGCCGCCGGGCGCTTCGACGGAGACCGAGTGCTGGGGTTGAGGCTCGGCCTCGGCGGTGTCGAGACCCGCCCCCGCCGCTTCGACGAACTGACGGATCCCGTCGTCGGTTCGCGCCTGACCGACGAACGGATCCGGGCGATCGCGGAGGGGGTCCTGCGGCAGTCGCGGCCCGTCCACAACACCTTCCTCGCCCCGGAGTACCGCAAACGCATGGTCGGGGTGTTCGTGCGACGCGCGCTCACGAAAGTACGCGACTCCGCGAGGGTGGCATGAGCTCGGGCCCAACGTTCGAGTGGTGGCCCGCCGACCGGATCCTCATCCATGAACGGACCGACCCCGTGCGCGTCGAGAAGCTCGCGAGGCAGATGCGGCGCTCGGGCGTGTGCGAGACCCCGATCTACATCGATCGCGCGACGGGGGTGCTGCTCGACGGCCACCACCGCTACGCCGCCCTCCTACGGCTCGGAGCCACCCGCATCCCGGTCTGGGCGGTCGAGTACGAGGACGACTCGGTGATCTCTCTCGAGCGATGGCGTCCGGGGCCTCCGATCTCCCGCGCCGAGGTCGTGCGGCGGGCGCGGGCCGGCGAGCCGTTCCCACCGAAGACGACCCGGCACATCCTCCATGTGAGGCTGCCGGCTCACCCCGTTCGGCTCTCGGAGGCGTTGGCGGCGTCGGCCGACGCGGCGACCGGATAGGGCAGGGCGAGCTCTCCGAGCGCGAACCGCCGGATCGTCTCGGTCATCAGACGGACCTCGATCGGACGCAACCGGTCGCGCAGCGACTCCGGCGTATCGGTCGGTCTCACCTCGATGCGGTCCTGGCCGAGGACCGGCCCTCCGTCGACCTCGTTGGTGACGATGTGCACCGCGGCACCGGTCTCGCGATCACCGGCCGCGAGCACGGCCGCGTGGACCCGCAAGCCATGCATGCCGCGCCCCCCGTACCGCGGCAGGAGCGATGGGTGAAGGTTGATGGCCCGGCCACGCCACTCTTCCACCCAACCCTCGGGTAAGATCGCGAGGAATCCCGCGAGGACCACGAGTTGGACGCCGTAGGCCCGCAGGAGCCGCGTGAGCTCGCGCGCCCACGCCTCGCGCTCGGTCCCGCGAACCGGCAACACCGCCACGGGCAATCCCGCGCGACGGGCGCGGTCCACCACCGGGGCCCCCTCTCGGTCGGACACGACGAGCGCGATGCGCGCCGGGATCCCGTGCTCGGCGATCCCCCGGGCGATCCCCTCGAG
>JAKAZU010000015.1 GCA_021826525.1 Thermoplasmata archaeon | reverse complement strand
CTATGCTTAAATAAAGCGACCGGCTCGTACTCGCCGAGGGCAGTCGATGGCGGAAAAGCCCCTTCATACGCTGGTCATCAAGGGTCTCCGGGTCGAGGTCGCGGGCAAGGAGATCCTCAAGGGCGTCGACCTTTCCCTGCGGACCGGCGAACTCGTCGCCCTAATGGGCCCGAACGGCTCCGGCAAGAGCACCCTCGCCTATGCGCTGATGGGCCACCCGAAGTACAAGGTCACCTCGGGCGAGGCACTCCTTGATGGGGTGGACCTTCTCAAGATGCCGGTCGACCAACGCTCCCGCGCCGGCCTCTTCCTCGGGTTCCAATACCCCCAGGAGGTCTCGGGGCTCTCGGTGTCGAAGTTCCTGTGGACCGCCTACATGCAACGCCACACCGCCGAGACGGCGGACACCGTGGCGTTCGACAAGGACCTCAAGACCAACCTCGGACACCTCGAAATGGAGGAATCGATGCTGAAGCGGTCCCTCAACGAGGGATTCTCCGGCGGCGAGAAGAAGCGCAACGAGGTCCTCCAGATGGCGATGCTCCACCCCTTGTTCTCGATCCTGGACGAGCCCGATTCCGGCCTGGACATCGACGCCGTGCGCGCTGTCGGAGAGACGGTCGCCAAGCTCCATGGCCCGGAGGAAGGAATCCTGCTCATCACGCACTACCAGCGGATCCTGAAGTACGTCGACCCGGACCGCGTCTATGTCATGGTCGATGGCGTCATCGCCATGTCGGGCGGACGGGAATTGGTCGACGAACTCGAAGCGAAAGGGTACGACTGGGTCAAAGTCGGCGCCCCGACGCAGAACTAGCGGGGAGTCCCGACCGGTCTCGTACCAACCCCACGGGCGACCATGGACGTCCAGAAGATCCGCGAACAGTTTCCTCTCCTCTCCCGCCGTGTGCGCGGCAAGCCGCTCGTGTACCTCGACTCCGCCGCGACCTCGCAGAAGCCGCGCGTCGTCATCGATGCGGAGTCCAATTTCTATCGCGAGACGAACTCCAACGTCCACCGCGGGATCTACCTGCTCAGCGAGGAGGCCACGGACGCCTACGAGGACGCCCGGGCGCGCGTCGGCCGGTTCCTGCGGGCACCAGATCCATCCGAGATTGTGTTCGTCCGGGGGGCGACCGAGGCGCTCAATCTGCTCGCCCACGGTCTCGGCCGGAGCCGCTTGAAGGCGGGCGACCGGGTCGTCGCTACCGTTAGCGACCATCACGCCAACGTGGTCCCCTGGCACATGCTGCGGGAGGAGCGGGGTACAACCCTCGAGTTCGTCAGCGTGGACGATACCGGGCACCTGCGTCTGGACGAGTACGACCGATGGTTCGATGGGAAGACGAAGGTCGTTACCCTTCCCCACGTCTCCAACGTCCTCGGCACCGTCAACCCGGTCCGCGAGATCGCGGACCGAGCCCACGCCGCCGGGGCGGTCGTGGTCCTGGACGCAGCGCAGTCGGCCCCGCACATCCCCATCGACGTCGTCGCGCTCGGAGCCGACGCGGTCGCGTTCTCCGGGCACAAGACCCTCGGGCCGACCGGCATCGGAGCGTTGTGGGCCCGGAAGGAGCTCCTGGAGGAGATGCCCCCCTGGATGGGAGGGGGCTCCATGATCGAGGAGGTGCACGCCGGTCGGATATCGTATCGCGAGCCTCCGGCGAAGTTCGAGGCCGGCACGCCGAACATCGCCGGCGCGATCGGGCTCTCCGTCGCGCTCGACTACCTCGAAGGCATCGGGTGGGAGGACCTCGCCCGCCACGAGCGATCGATGCAGGCCCGCTTGTTCCAGAACGCGGACGAACGCCTCGGGAAGAAGATCCGGATCTTCGGATCCCGGGACGTACGCGAACGCGAGGCCGTGTTCTCCTTCGCACTCGAAGGGATCCACCCGCACGACATCGCTTCGATCCTCGACGCGGAAGGGATCGCGATCCGAGCGGGGCGCCAGTGCTCCCAGCCGCTCATGGACCGGTACGGGGTCGGAGCCATGGCGCGGGCGAGCCCCTATCTGTACAACACCCTCGAAGAGATCGACCTGCTCTACGACGCGCTGGACAAGGTCGTCAAGGTATTCGCCTAAGTGGCATGCGAAGATGTAGCACACGACGCTACACGATGGCGAATCAAGGGCCCTTCCCGATAGAGGGTCGGACAAGCGACGCGGGCGACATTTCATTTAAATACCATCTGGTGCTTGAATTGACGGGACCACCATGGCGCAGGGAGCTCAGGAGTTCACCCCGCTCGACTATACCCGCTACGACTTCAAGGACCCGGAGACGTACAAACTCCGCTCTGGAAAGGGTCTCTCGATCGAAACGATCCACCAGATCTCCGATTGGAAGAAGGAACCGGACTGGCTCCGGGAGTACCGCCTGCGCGCCTACGAACATTTCGTCAAGCGCCCAATGCCCGACTGGGGTCCCAAGCTCGACGAGCTCGATTTCGACTCCTATACGTTCTACGCCGCCCCGATGGGGGAGGACGAGCCCAAGCGCAAGTGGGAGGACCTGCCCGCGGACATCAAGAACACGTTCGACAAGCTCGGCATCCCCAAGGCCGAGCGCGACTTCTTCGGGGGCGTCGGGGCCCAATACGACAGCGGTACCGTCTACCACAAGCTCCGCGAGGACCTCGAGAAGAAGGGAATCATCTTCTGCGACACGGACACCGCGGTGCGGGAGCACCCGGATATCGTCCGGAAGTATTTCGGCAAGATCGTCCCGTACAACGACAACAAGTTCTCCGCGCTCAACAGCGCCGTCTGGTCCGGAGGCAGCTTCGTCTACATCCCACCCGGGGTCGACTGCGGCATCCCGCTGCAGGCCTACTTCCGCATCAACGCGAAGAACGTCGGGCAGTTCGAACGCACGCTGATCATCGCCGACAAGGGCGCCAAGATCCACTACATCGAGGGCTGCACCGCTCCGATCTACTCGACGGACTCCCTGCATGCGGCCGTTGTCGAGGTCGTGGCCGAACCGTACGCCAAGGTGCGCTACACGACCGTGCAGAACTGGTCGAAGAACGTGTACAATCTGGTGACGAAGCGGGCCGTGGCGTACGAGAACTCGCTCGTCGAGTGGGTCGACGGCAACATGGGCTCGAAGATCACGATGAAGTACCCCTCCGTCTACCTCAAGGGTCGCGGCGCGCGGGCGGACATCCTCTCGGTCGCGTTCGCGAGCGCCGGTCAGATCATCGATAGCGGGGCGAAGGCGGTGCACTCGGCGCCGGACACCTCGAGCAAGATCATTTCGAAGTCGATCGCCATCCGGGGCGGCCAGACGAGCTACCGCGGCCTCCTCCACGTCGCGAAGGGGGCCACCGGGGTCAAGGCCGCCGTCCGCTGCGACGCCCTGCTCCCCGACGACATGAGCCGGTCGGACACGTACCCGTACAACGAGGTCCACGAAGAGGACGCGACGATCACGCACGAGGCCGTGGTCGGCAAGATCGGCGAGGAGCAGATCTTCTACCTCATGAGCCGCGGGCTCACGGAGTCGGACGCGATCCACCTGATCCTGATGGGATTCCTGGCCGAGTTCTCCAAGGAGCTGCCCGTCGACTACGCCCTCGAGCTCAACCGTCTCATCCAGCTCGAGATGATCGGCGCGGTCGGTTAGATCCGATACGCCCCCACCGGAGTTCCGAGCGGGCCTCCGCCCGATCGGTGCGGTCGCCCGCGCGCACGCCCGCTACCGGAGCTTCGCGTCGAAGCGCCAATCGGGCGCCGCGGCCGTGCCCGCCACTTCGAGATCCGGGAGCGGAGGGTATGCCGGGTCTCCCCAATCGATCTCCTTCCCCTCCCAGCGGGCGGCGAGGAGGGGATACAGGGTCTCCCGCAGGCCGGCGATCGGCGCGCGGTCGAGCACGTAGGAGAGGAAACCCTCCCCGATCGCGCGCACGGACTCCGACGGGCTGATCCCTCGGGATTCCAAGTAGAAGATCTTCTCCGGGTCCACCGGGGCGACGCTGGTGGAGTGCGTCGCTTTGACGTCCGGGCAGAGGATCTCGAGGATCGGGATCGTGTCCGAGCGCGCCCCTCGCGAGAGGAGCATCGCATGCTCGGAGATGTAGCTCACCGTCTTGCGCGCCGGCGGCTCGATCCGGACGAGACCGCGGCTCATTCCGCGCGAGTCATCCCGGAAGACCCCTCGCGTGATCGACTGGCCGTGCGTGTCCTCGCCGCGGTGCGTGATGTGCACATCGCTGTCGTAGGATTGATGGTCTCTTCCGTAGAAGGTCTGTAGATCGTCGACGCTCGATCCATTCCCGATCAGCGTCGTCTGGTTGCGTCCGCGCGTCGAGAACCCTCCGAGACCGGCCCAGATCCACGCGAGGCGGCTGCGGCGCTCGGTCGTCGCCGAGCGACGGTAGAACGAGACGGCCCGACCATCCGGAGCGTGCACCGAAAGGTGGACGACCTTCGCGTCGGCCGCGAGATCGTAGTCGACCGACGAGCCGTAGAAGCGCTGCTCGGTGGGGACCGGCCCGTGGCAGTAGAGTTCCTCGGTCATGAGGACCTGCGCGCGCTCGCCGATCCGGATCGATCGGCGGACCGACTGGGCCTCGTGCGCCTGCGAGAGCACGGTGATGTCCTGGACCCGGATCGGGGTCGGGCATCGGTCCGGGATCTCGAGCCGATACCCACGGTTCAGGATCGCGATGCTGAGCGCCGAGAGACGATCGGCGGGGGTCTCCGAGCCGCGCATCAGCATGGGGAGCGCCGTCGCGTCGGTCCTCCAGGAGTCGATCAAGGCGTTCGCACTCACGCCGAGTTCGCGCAGCGCGGGAGGGAGCTCGATGCGGGTCCCCGACCCGTCATGGACGATGCGGACCGCGTCGGGCAGCGCCGGCGGGAGCGCCACGGGCGCTCCACGGGCGACCGGATCGATGCCGCTCAGGTCGACTCCCGAGAAGTACCCATAGTGGCGGTACAGCGGGTTGGGTTCCATGGGGAGCTCGAGGAAGAGCCGATAGGCCTCGGCTCGGTGCTGAGCCACCGCCTCCGGGTCGGCCAGCGATTCGGAGAGATCCCGAACCTCTTCCTCCCGGAGCCACGGTCGCTGCGTCGTTGCCGTCGCCATTGGATTTAGACACTCAGGAGTGTTTATAAACTCCCGGGGTGGACGCTCCGATCCGGCCCAGATTCGCAGGTTCCGGTGGGCGATTCTCTGACGGTAAGCGCGCCGGAAACCTTCCCGCTCTCCGCGGGGACGGCGCTTTATACCTCAGGAAGGCTCATAGGAGGAGGGATCCCGATGGCGTACGACCTGTATCAGGAGATGATCTTGCACCATTACCGGAACCCGAAGAACTTCGGCCCCCTGCCCTCCGCGGACCTGGAGGGCGCTGAATCCAACCCTACCTGCGGGGACCATATCGAGGTGCGACTCAAGCTCGACCCCGACCACCGCAAGGTCGCCGAGATCCGCTTCACGGGCGACGGATGCGCGATCAGTGTCGCGAGCACCTCCCTCCTGACGGTCCAAGTCGCGGGAAAGTCGCTGGAGGAGGTCCAAGCCATCACCCGAGATGACGTTCTCAAGCAGCTCGGAATCCCCCTCTCCCCCGTGCGCTTGAAGTGCGCTCTGACGGGATTCGCGGCGCTCGGAAAGGCGCTGCACTCCTCCGCATCCACGGTCCGCCCCACTGCCCAGGGAGCGTAAGCGGCGTCCACCGCCGGGCCGCCCCGAACCATGGTAACGATCGACTCGGAAACCTGCGTGCTCTGCGGGCTGTGCACGGGGGTTTGCCCGCCCAATGCGATGGAGCTCACCCCGACCCGCCTCGAGGTCCTCTCCCACTGCACGGAGTGCGGGTGGTGTGTCGCATACTGCCCCGTCGGAGCCATCTCGGGGGGTCGCCCGGTTCCCCGCGGGAGGCGAACGCGTGCCTAGCGCAAAGTCCACGGGCACCCGCCTCCCCGCGACGAGCGCTCCTCGGGTCCTGCTCGTCGATCCCTACATCGCCCGCGAGGACCCGATGGAGCGCAAGTTCGTGGAACTGTATCCTTCGCTCGGCCTGCTGACGTTGGGAGCGTACCTCCGGTCGCATGGCTGCGTCGTCTCCATGGTCGACCTCACGTTCGCCCGCGACGTCCGTCCGGTCGGGGCGGCGGTCCGCTCGTTCCGGCCCGACATCGTCGGGGTGCACACGAAGACGCTCACGCACCGCCGGGCGGCCGAGATCGCGCGGCTGGCGCGCGCCGCGGGGGTCCAGTCGGTAGCCGGGGGTCCGGACTCGGCGAGCCGGCCGGAGTTCTACCTCGACGCCGGGTTCGACTTCGTCGTGACCGGCGAAGGCGAAGCGACCTCGGTCGCGCTCGCCCAGGGGCTCGCCACGGGTGCCGAGATCGCGGGGATGCCCGGCGTCGTTCTGCGCAGGGCCGGGCGCACCGTGCACGGTCCTTCCCGGCCGGTGATCCGGGAGCTGGACGATCTTCCGCTCCCCGCTTGGGACCTGATCGACATGGACGGCTACCTCGAGCGCTGGCAGCGCCGAACGGGCGAGCGGCGTTCCGCCGTGCTCACCTCGCGCGGATGTCCGTTCGACTGCTCCTGGTGCTCGAAGCCGACGTTCGGCCGGACCTTCCGCCAGCAATCGCCCCAACGCGTGGTCCGCGAGCTCCAGGCACTCCAGCAGCGCTACGGCGTCGACTATGTCCGGTTCTGCGACGATGTCTTTGGCATCTCTCGAGCGTGGCTCGACGAGCTCTTGGACCGCATGGAGGCCGCGGACCTCCACCTCAAGTTCGAGTGCCTCGCCCGCGTGGATCTCCTGAAGCCGGACCTCCTGAAGCGCATGCGCGAGGCCGGCCTCGAGCGGGTCTACGTCGGCGTCGAATCCGGCAGCCAGAAGATGCTCGACCTGATGAACCGCGGGACGCGCCTCGCCCAGGTCGAGCGTGCGGCCGAGGCGCTTCGCGCGGAAGGGATCCGACAGTTCTGGTTCCTGATGCTGGGGTACCCGGGGGAATCGCTCGCGGATATCGAAGCGACGCTCCAGCTCTTCCGACGGTTCAGTCCGGAAGAGTACTCGGTATCGATCGCGGTGCCGGTCCCGGGAACGCGATTTCACGAGGCCGTGAAGGACCGACTGACCGGGCGTTCGACCCCGCGCCGGAGATCCGGGGGCAGCACGCTCCTATACGAGGCCACCTACACGGAGCACCTCTACCGGTGGGAGCAGGCTCGCTTCGGGCTGGAGGCCGCTCTCGGGAAGGCCCGCGGGAAGCTCTCGGACCGGGTCGTCGATCGGATCGGGCATGTCGCCGACCGCTTCCACGAACGGGTAGCCACGCCGTTGCTCATGGGCGACGGAACCTCGGAGGAGCCCGAGCGGTCTCCCGCAGAGCTCCCACTCCTGCCCCCTCCCCGCCGGCGCTCGTCGAGCGGCTCGAGACCGTAGAACCTCACGCGCCCGGCACCGGCGCGGTGCATGGTCGGAACCCCGGCCAAGGTCAAGCCCAAGATTTACAAGGCGAAGCTCGTTTCGTCCATCGATGGCGCGGACGGGACCGATGCGCTCACGTCCACCGCGTCTCGTGCGGCTCACCAAGATCCTCAAGCGGGTGTCGTTGGTCGTCTTCGTACTGTTCATCCTCTACCTTGCGACGGTGGCGTACTCCTTCGAGAACGTCGCGAAAGATCTGCACCCGGCCGGCGGTTCGAACCAACGCACGTTTGCTTTCATCGGCTCCTCGACCATCCGGGCGACCCAGACGCTCAACGTGTCGAACTCCGGCCTCTACCCGCTCACGCTCGGCGCGGGCGTGGTCCTCTACACGACCTCGGGGATCATCTTGGGTCAAGGCTCGACCCCATCCACGGGGATCCCCTCGCGAGGATCGGGCCAGCTCGGGCTTGCCGTCTCGGTATCGGTCGCTCCGGGTTCGCCCGGCGAGGCCCTGCTGACGAACTCCGAGACCCTCGAGCTCGGGATCTGGGTGAACGCAACGGTGGGCTGGATCCTACCCGTACCCGTTTCGGTTCACCTCGTCCAGAATCAATCCTGGGGCGCGCCGTTCATGAACGCGGTCGTGACCGCGAGCGTTGCCGGAGGCGAGGCGAGTGTGACGCTCGCGTTCCAGAACCACGCCTCGTTCTCGCTCGCCGGGCTCCTCGCCTTCCAAGTGCTCACGCCCGGAGGCGTATCGTGCGGCGCCGGTTCCTTCGGGGTCTCCACTCCGAGCGGCCAGCCCTTTGGCCAGACGGCCCAGGTCCCGACCTCCTGCGCGAGCTGGACCGGAGATTCGTTCGTGGCTACGTTGAGCGGTGGGGTCGGTTCTCCGTTTAGCGTGGCGCTCCCCCCGATCCCCGTGGGGGCCTAGCCATGGCCGAGCCCGACCCCGGCTCGAGCACCACCGCGAACGCGCCGACTCCCGCTCCGGTTCCCGAGTGGCCGAAACACGTCGCCATCGGGCTCGGTATCGCCGTGTCGATCTTCGTCGTCCTCGACGGATTGTTCTGGTTCCTGCTGCGGGCCTTCGGCCTCCTCCCGTCCAACTCTCCGATCACGGGATGGAACTCGACGACATACGCGATCTGGATCGTCGTGGCGGCGTTCGCTGGGGCCGGCTACGCGCTCGCTCCGCTGCGCCCGGACTCCCCCGCCGGATGGGCCTGGCGGGCGGCGGGAGGCGTTGCTCTCGCGCTCGTCCTCTACCTCCTGATCGACACCCAGCTCTGGTACTACCTCAACCGGATCCTGCCCTCCAGCTCTCCCGTATCGGGCTGGCCGACGCCCCTCTACGAGTTCTGGCTCGCCCTGGCCGTCCTCCTGGGAACGCGGTTCGTGCTGGCTCGCTCTCGGCCGTTCCGCGTGCCGTGGTGGACGCGCAGGATCATCGGAGGGGTAGCGCTCGGTCTGGGGACGTACTTCGCCGGGGTCTGGCTCCCGCTGTATCTCGTGTCGATGTTGCAATCGAACGGGATCCCCGTCGCGAGCTTCCCCTCCTCCCTTGCGTGGGTCGGTTCCCTGTTCGCGCTGTTGGCCGGGGCCGCGTATGCCGCGCATCCCACCCGGTACTACGGCCCGATCGAGATCGGAGCCGCGGTACTCGAGATCTTCTACTTCGTGGTCGTGGTCGGCCTCGCTCCGAACACGATCGAGTACCAATCGATCGCGGTCTCGGTCGGCACCCTCGCGATCCTTCTCGGGCTCATCGTGGTCATTCTCATCTCCATGGCCGGAGATGTCGTGACCACCTTCGAGGATTTCGCGCGACCGGGGGAGCGCCGGGCTTGGCAGTACCCGACCCCCACGGAACCCGCGGGCGCTCGGCGGTGAGGGGCCGGGAGCTGGGCTGGACGTACTTCCTCGACTCCGATCGATACGCGAGCCGAGCCAAGAGGAAGGCCCGGTCGTTCTCGGACGGATCCGAGCCATCGGCATCCCGGGACCTCCCGCGAGCGAGCCGCGACGCGTTCTCGGGCCTCGGTCGTCGCCCTCCCCGCGATGGCCCTCCCGGACGCACGTCTATTATACGACGAGCCGGGTCTATGGACCGTGCCGGAGGACGCCGAGAGCCTGTTCTGTCCCCTCGAGTTCCGGTACGGCCGGGCCGAGGTTCGACAGATCTTCTCCCGAGGCGCGCGCCTCGATCGCGCGCTCCGTGTGGAGGCCGCCCTCGCCCTCGCGGAAGCGGAACTCGGGCTGGTCCCGAAGGCCGACGCCGACGCGATCGATCGCGCGGTCCGCGAACACCGCGTGACCCTCGCCCGGGCCGACGCACTCGAGCGGGAGCTGCGCCACGACGTCATGGCGCTCGTGCGTTCGCTCGCTGAGGCCGCGGGTCCGTCCGGTCGTTGGGTGCACTATGGGGCGACCTCCGCCGACATCACGGACACCGCGCTCGCGCTCGAACTCAAGGAGAGCGTCGCGATCCTGCGGGAGGACCTCCGAGAGCTCGCGCTCGCGCTCGTGGCCCTCGCGCGCAAGCATCGTGCCACGCCCGAGATCGGCCGCACGCACGGCCAACACGCGGTCCCGATCAGCTTCGGGTACAAGATGGCGTCCGCGGCCGCCGAGATCGCCCGCCATCACCGACGCCTGGAGGAGCTCACGCCGCGCCTCCTGGTCGGGAAGATGGCCGGAGCGGTCGGCACCGGCGCCGGCTTCGGCGCGCACGCCCCGGAGGTGGAGGCCGGCGTGATGCGCCGGCTCGGGATCGGAGTGGCCGAGGCCCCGACGCAGATCGTGGGCCGCGATCGGATCGCCGAGTTCGCGAACTTCATGGCCCTCGTGGCGGCGAGCACGGAACGGCTCGCCACGGAGGTCCGCAATCTGCAGCGGACGGAGATCGGGGAGGTGATGGAGGCGTTCGACGAATCGAAGCAGGTGGGAAGCTCGACCATGGCACAGAAGCGTAACCCGATGCTCTCCGAGAACGTCGCGAGCCTCGCCCGCCTCGTCCGCGCCTTCCAGCTCCCCGCGCTCGAGAACATGATCCAGTGGCACGAGCGCGACCTCGCCAACTCGGCGAACGAGCGGATCGCGCTGCCGCACTCCATCGTGCTGACCGACGACATCCTGCGCAAGATGGCGGAGGTGTTCCGGACCCTTCGGGTGGACCCCGATCGCATGGCGGAGCATCTGAAGCGTTCGCAAGGCAACGCGATGACCGAGAACCTCATGCTCGCCCTGACCGCGCGCGGAATGGCCCGCGCCGACGCCCACGAGCGGCTCCGCACGCTCACGCGAGACGCGGCGCACGGCGCCGGACTCGCCGACCGCGCCGCGGCCGATCCCGCCATCGCCGCGCTCCTGACGCCGGCCGAGATCGGGGAGCTGCTGGATCCGGAGGCGTACGTCCGCGCCGCGGCCGCGAAGACCGACCGAGTGGTCGATCGGATCGAGTCGGAACTCCACCGATGAGCCCCGAGCCGCCGTGGACTGCGACGATCTCGATCCGCCTCGAAGAGGCCAAGGTCGCGGACTGGCTGGCGCGCGCGCTCGCTCCCGAGGCCGCCCGTGAGGTGCCTCGGGCCACCGCGTCGATCGATCGCCCCGTTCCGAAGATCGTCCGGATCTCGCTCGGGGCGCGGGACACCGGCGCCGCGCGGGCGGCCCTGAACACGTACCTCGGCTGGGTCCACCTGACACTGGAGACGGTGAGAGCCGCGAGCGCTCCGCGCGCCGGTGGCGTTCCACCGCCCTCCCGCTCCTAGCCCCGCGCCTCCGGGATAGACGCGCGGATCGGGCCTCGGGGCGGAGCGCGAAACGCACGGCCGAAGCGCTTATCTGACGCGTCCGGTCCGGGACCCTCGTGGCGATACCCGCGAAGATCCAGAACGATCTCCGACAGTTCCAGCGCCTCCAGCAGGAGCTCCAGTCGACCTCCCAACAGCGCCTGCAGATGGACCTGAAGCTGCGGGAAGTGACGCATACGCTCGAGGAGCTCAAGTCCCTCCCCGAGGACGCGACGATCTACCGGCCCATCGGCAGCCTGATCGTGAAGGCGAAGAGCCGCAAGGAGGTCGAGGAGCTACTCACGGAAGAGAAGGAGACCCTGGAGATCCGGCACAAGGCGCTCGAGCGGCAGGAGAACCATCTCAAAGAGCGCTACACGACAATGCAGAAGGAGATCTCCGAGGCGCTCCAGGCCGCCGGGGTCCCCGTGTCGGGCGGTTCCCAAGGTTCCCAAGGCTGAACCGGTCTCGCCGCCTACGTCGAGCGCTGGACCAGGCGATCGCCGATCTCTCGGAGCAGCGGCTTTCCCGCCGGGCGGATCGTCCGGCTCCGCGCCAGCCGAGCGTACGCCCGCTGGGCGAGGCGCGCGATCCGCTGCTCGGAGTACTCGAGGCTCCCCGTCGACCGGATGAGGTCGCGAGCGCGTTCCACGTCCTCCGTGGCGGCGTGGGGGTTGCCGAGGACCCGGCGAAGGCGGTCCCGGCCCGCCTCGTCCGTGGCGCTCCACGCGCGCACGATGAGCAAGGTGCGCTTCCCTTCGACGATGTCGTTCGAGCTCTTCCCGCTCGCTCCGGCGTCGAACCCCGCACCCAGGACGTCGTCCCGCAGCTGGAAGGCGATCCCGAGGTCGGTTCCGATGGCCGTGAGGTCCTCGAGGCGACGGGCTGGAACGCCACCGAGGAGAGCCCCGATGCGCAGCGGGGAGACGACGGTGTACACGGCCGACTTCAATTCGTGCACGAGCAAGACGTCCTTCTCGGTGACCCGACTCGGTTCGAGCGTCCCGTTGCGGACGTCCAGGAGCTGGCCGTACGCGGTACGGCGCGTCATCTCCACGTACTCGGTGAGGGCCGCGAGACGGGCGGCCGGGGGAGCCGGCGTGGAGAGAAGGGCGTCGACGGTGAACGGCTCTTCGAGATCGCCGACCGTGATGGCGATCCCCGTGCCGTAGTCCTCCGCCGAGCCCCCGGCCTTCGCCTCGGCGTGTTGCCGGGCGAGGCGACGGTGGACCGTGGGGCCTCCTCGGCGCTCCTCGCCGTGATCGATGATGTCGTCGTGGATCAGCATCCAGCTCTGGAAGTGCTCCATCGCGGCGGCGGCGGGCACCACCACCGTCGGATCGCGCCCCGTGGCGATGTGGTATCCGGCGAGGAGACAGATCGCCCGGAATCGCTTTCCCCCGCGAAGCGTGAACTCTTCCAGAACATCGAGGTACGGGCGCACGGTGGGGGTGGCCCTTCGTCGCTGCACGGCGTACTGTCGGGCGATCTCCCGCTCGATCGATCGCCGGTACTTCGCGAGTTCGGAGAACTCCACGGTTCGCCCCGTCGGCGGGATTGGCATTCGTATTTAAGCGCTCGACCCTGCCGGGAGCGATGGAGACCCGGGCGTTTGTCCGTCTCGTCGGCGAGATGCTCGAAGCGATGGACCAGCACCTCGCGGCCGCGCGGCCCGTGCGCGACGGGTTCGTCGTCCTCAGCACGGACGGGTTCCTCTTCGTGTTCGCTCCCCGCGCCGATCGGGTGAGCCCGGCATCGGTCCACCACTGGCTCGAGACGAACGGGGCCCCGGCGGAGCGGCTCGTGCTGTTCTCCCCGGATCCCGTGTCCGGCGCCGTCCGCGGGGAGGTGGAAGACGACGGCGGGACCGTGGTCGATGGTCCCGCGTTCGTGAATCTCGTCCAGCAGCTGGGAGTCGAGTCGCCGCTCCTCCCCCCCTCTCCCCCGGTGGTCGGCGGCGCTCCGCGGGGGCACTACCTCCCGACGGTCGAGCGGTTGGAGGCCATCCTGGGCCGGGCCCGCAGTTGGGAGGAGTCGGGCGTTCCGGCGCTATCGCTCCGGTTCTATCGACAGGCGGCCGCCCTCAAGCCGGAGTATCTACCCGCCCTCATCGGCGTGGCACGTTCGCTCGCGGCCCTCGGTCAGTGGAAGGAAGCGGACGCGGCCTGGAAAGAAGTGCAGGCGCTCCATCCGGACAACCCGGACGCTCGGCTCGGCCGTGCGATTGTGCTCGGGGCGCTCGGTCGAACCGACCGGGAGATCCGTGCGTACCGGGGACTCGTGCGCGACTTCCCGGACCTCACGGCGGCGCATGCCGGCCTCCTCGGAGCGCTGATCGAGTCCGAGCAGTGGGTCGAAGCGCGAGGCGAAGTTGAAACGATGCTCCGGGCTTCACCCTCGGACGCCCATCTACGCCTGCTCTCCGCTCTTGCCTGCGAACGCACCGGCGACGCCGAGGGAGCGCGCCTCGAGCTGAACACCGCACGAGCCCTGGGCCTCACCCCGGAGGCCGAGGCCACGGCACGGCAGAGCGTGGAGGCCTCCATCCGGGCCGCCCGGCAGAGGCCCTCCGTCTCGCCCCCGCCGACGTCGAAGCCCCCGGCCCACGCCCGGCGAAGTTCCGCCGCTCCCCCCCGACGACCCCGGTCCGGGCGAAAAGGTAAGCTATCCTCTTCGACGTAGTCGAGCGATTGGAAGGACCGCATGCGTATCGTCTCCGTTCTACCGAGTGCCACCGAGATCGTCTGCGCGCTCGGCCACGCGTCGGATCTGGTCGGTCGGAGCGAGGAGTGCGACTACCCAGCCCCCGTGCGATCCCGGCCGGCGGTCATGCGACCGAAGCACAGAGACGGCCATCTCTCCTCGGAGGAGATCGATGCGCGGGTGCGCGAGGTTCGGAGCCGGGGGGAGAGCCTGTACACGTTGGACATCCCGCTGCTCACGAAGCTCGCGCCCCAGCTGCTCCTCACCCAGGACCTCTGCGGCGTCTGTTCGGTAACGGAGGAGGAGGTCGTAGCCGCGTGCCGGGAGGCCGGGATCGCTCCGACGATCGTTTCGCTGACCCCCCGGACCCTCTCCGATGTGTGGGACACCGTCGGGGCGGTGGCCCGTGCGATCGGGGACGAGGCCGCGGGCGACCGGGTCGAAGCCGAGCTGCGGGCCCGGTCGACCGCACCCCCTCTCTCCGGCCGTGTCCCACTGGTGGCCATCGTGGAATGGCTGGATCCCCCTATCCTCGCCGGCCTGTGGACGCCGGATATCGTGCGCGCGGCCGGCGGAGACGCGATCGGTCCGTGCTCCGGTGAGCCCGGCATTCGGACGACGTGGGAGGAGATCGATCGGTACGCTCCCGATCTCGTCGTGCTCAGCCCGTGCAGCTTTTCCGTCGAGCGAACGCAGTCGGAACTGGAACGCCGTTCGCCGCACGTCGGCCTGGGCCGCCTCACTCCCCGACTCGGGATCTACATCGCCGACGAGGCCTACTTCAGCCGGCCGGGCCCCCGGCTCGCGGACGGCATCGATCTAGTTCGTGGGCTCCTGACGGGGCGTGAGGACGGGCATCCGATGCCCGTGCGACGGTGGGCGCCCTCCACGAGGAAGATCGCATGACCGGTCCGAATACAAGCTACTACTACACGACGACGGCCTATCCGGCCGCTCCGGCGCGCTACGCGACCTCTCCCATCGAGATCCGCGACCTCCTGATCGCGTTCATCGTGCTGACGTTCGACCTGATGCTGATCATCGGGAGCCTGAGCCTGTTCGCCGGCGTGTCGAGCCTGGCCGGGTTCCTCTCGCTCTCGACGTTTGCCATCGCCGCTACGGCGGCGGTCACCGGATTTCTGGCCCACGAGCTCGCCCACAAGTTCGTCGCCCAACGTCACCACGCCTGGGCCGAGTTCCGGATGTCGCCCGCCGGGCTCGCCTTCAGCGTCCTGACAGCCAGCTTCGGGTTCCTCTTCGCGGCCCCCGGCGCGACGGTGGTCGGGGGAATGAACGACCTCCGGGAGTGGGGACGAACGAGCCTCGCCGGGCCGATGACCAACCTCGCCTTCGCCGCGGTCTTTTTTGCCGGCGCCGTCGCGGCCTCGGTCTCTCATCTCTCTGCAGCGGTGGTCGGAGCCCTCCTCTGGCTGACGTTCTTCAACGGGTGGTTCGCCACGTTCAACCTGCTCCCGTTCGGCCCGCTCGACGGGGCGAAGGTGATGCGGTGGAGCCGGACGACCTGGGTCGGCGCGATCGCGATCTGCGGGGCCATGACGATCGTGGGGGCGCTCGCGCTCTACGGTCAGATTTCGGTGCCCACATGAGGGAGCCATGAGCGCCCCGACGGTCCTCGAGCTCGGGAAGAACCGCCGGATGATCGACCTCGACTTCCGGGACACCGAGGGACTGGTGGCCGCCTACCTGTTGCCTCAGGAAGGCGGCTGGACCCTGGTCGAGACCGGACCGACCACCTGCCGCGAGTTCCTGCTGAGGGGGCTCGCAGCGGCCGGGGTCGAGCCGGGCGAGGTGCGCCGGGTGTTCGTCACGCACATTCACCTCGATCACGCCGGAGGAGTGGGCGCGCTCGTGGACAAGCTGCCCGGCGCTACCTTCTACGCGCACGAGCTCGGCGTCCCGCATCTCGTCGACCCGACCCGCCTCATCGCGAGCGCGCGGCGGGCCTGGGGGGTCGCGGCGGATCCGCTGTGGGGTCCGATCGTCCCCGTTGCACCGGGCCGGATCGTGGCCCTCCGGGGAGGGGAGTCGTTTCCGGTGACCGGGGGAGAGTTCCGGGTTATTGCCACTCCGGGCCACGCCCGCCACCACCTCGCATTCTTCGACTCGGGAACTCGGGCGGTCTTTACCGGTGACGGCGCCGGGGTCCGACTCGAAGGGAGTTGGCGGGCTCGCCCCGCGATCCCTCCACCGGACCTCGATCTCGACCAGCTCTATTCGAGTGTCGAGGAGATGCGCCGGCTCGATCCGGCGCTCGTGCTCTACAGCCACTTCGGTCCGGCTCCGGGGGGCCCGAAGGACCTCGCCGAGTACCGAGGCATCGTCCAGGAGTGGCGGGACGTGGCCCTGGAGGCCGCACGGGAGAGCCCGGACGCGGAGTTCGTCGCAGCGCGTCTGCGGGCGCACGAGGAAGCCCGTCTCGCGTCGTCCGGGTCCGCCGCGGGCGCGAACGGACACTCCGATCTGGTCTCGGGCTACTCGCTCGCCGCCCTCGGCCTGCTGCGCTACTTCGAGGTGCACGGGGAGATCGGGAGGCGGGGGGCCTGACCGCGGAGCTCGCTCCGCTCGATCGAAGGAACGCTGCAGCGGCCCTGTTCATCGCCCGAGTCGTCTACGCGTTCAATTGGTACAACATCGGCGCCGTCCTCCCCCTCATCGGCGTGGGCCTCAACGCCAGCACCTCGCAGCTGGGGCTCGTTCTCGGAATCTACTTGCTCGGGGTCGGCCTGTTCCAGATCCCGGGTGGAATGGCGGCCCTCCGTTGGGGGGCGAGGCCGGTGGCCCTTGCGGGGCTGTGCGTGATGGGGGTCTTCGGCACGCTCAGCGCGCTCTCACCGGATTGGCAGATCCTCGCGGCGGCCCGTTTTGCGACCGGAGCCGGAGCGGCGTTCTTTTTCGCCCCGGGGCTCAGCCTCGTCGCGTCGTACTATCCGCACGAACAGCGCGCCCCGATCATCGGGCTGTACAACGGGGGTTTCAGCCTCGGGGGCGCGATCGGGCTCTTCGGGGGGGCGCTTCTGGGAACCGTGATCGGTTGGCAATGGACCCTCGGCGTGGGAGGCCTGGTCCTGCTGGGCGTCGCCGGGTTCGCGGCGTGGATCCTTCCCCTCGAACCGGTCCGACGGGTCGTCGGTACGTTCGCCGAGATCCAGCGCGCGGCCGCCCGGGTGTTCCGGTCCCGTTCGCTCTGGGCGATATCGCTCGCCCTGGCCGGGCTGTGGGCGTCGATGTTCATCATCGCTCAGTACTTCGTACAGTACGGCGCGGAGGTCCACCCCGACTGGGGGATCGGGATCACTGCGGCCGTCGCCGCGCTCGTGGTCGTGGCCGCTTTCCCTGGAGGGATCGCGGGAGGATGGCTCGCGAAGGGTAGCCGACGACACCGTTTCCTCCTGGTCCTGTGCAGCGCAACCATCGGGGCCGTGATCGCGACGATCCCGTTCCTGCCCCTCTACGCCGTCGCGGCGCTGTTCATCTACGTGGGGTTGGCCGATGGCGTGGCGGTTGCCGTGCTGTACTTCATCCCGACGTACATGCCGGACACGGGCGGCGAGCATCTCGTGCTCGGGATCGCCTCGCTGAACACGATCCAGGTGTTCGTGGGGAGCGGCCTCGCGATCGCGTTCGGGTACCTCGCGGAGTACGGGGGCTACGTCCTCGCCTGGATCTTCGCCGGAGCGATCACGATCGGGTTCCTCCCGTTGCTGTTCTACGCCGACCTGGGGACGGCGCATCACGCCCACCTCGACGCAACGGCGCCGCGCGCGTAGGGCCGGTGATGGGATCGACGATCGTCACGAGGTTCGTCGGTCGGCCCTCGACCGGATAGCCCGCCGTCAAGACCACGCGGCCGGCGGGACCCGGGCCGAGCTCCCGCGCGATCGCAACGGCGCGACCCCGGAGCGCGGTGAGCAACAGGCGCGCGGGGACCGCACGGCTCTGAACGCCCCAGACGAGGCCGAGGCGACGGCGCGTTTCGGGGACCGCCGAGAGCGCGACGATCGGCACCCGGGGTCGGAACGAAGAGATGAGCGTCGCGGTCCGACCGGAGTGCGTCGGGGTGAGGATGGCTCGGGCGTCGACTGCGTGGGCGAGCTCCACGGCGGCCAACGCCACCGCCCGCTCCGGCGTAGGTTCCGTGGGCGCGGATCCCGAGGCGTCCGAGCGAACGCCCGTCGGAATCTGTCCCTCGGTCGCCGAGGCGATCCGGGCGAGCCAGCGAACGGAGTCCTCGGGATGCTCTCCGATCGCACTTTCCTCGGAGAGCATGACGGCGTCCGCTCCATCGAGGACGGCATTGGCGACGTCGGTCGCTTCGGCCCGCGTGGGCCGGGGCGCGTGGACCATGCTCAGGAGCATCTGCGTAGCCACGATCACCGGACGAGCCGCGAGATTGGCCTTGCGCACCAGCATCTTCTGCGCGAGGGCGAGGCGCTCGAGCGGGACCTCGACCCCGAGATCGCCTCTCGCGACCATGATCGCGTCGCACGCGAGCAGGATCTCATCGATCGCATCGAGCGCCTCCGCGCGTTCGATCTTCGCGATGAGACCTACTCGATCTCCCCCCGGCCGGCGGTCCAGGGCCGAGCGGGCGAGGCGCAGATCCTCGGCGTTCCTCACGAACGACACGGCGAGGAAGTCGATGCCCCCCGCTACACCGATCCCGATGTCGTGCACGTCCTTCGGCCCGAGGACGCTCGTGCGCAGGTGGGCCCGGGGGAGGAAGAGCCCCGCGTGGCTGCGCACCGGTCCTCCGTGGATTACGCGGGCCCGGATCCCCCTTCGATCGGCCCCCGTGACCCTCAGTTCCACCCCGCCGTCGCCGAGGAGGATCGGGTCACCGGGGCGGGCCGAGCGGATCCACCCCTGTACGTGCGCACCGACACGATGCGCATCGCCCGGTCCGTCCGACTCATCGAGCGTCCAGAATGCGCCCTCGACCAGTCGCACCGGCTCCGAAGCAAGCGCGCCGATGCGCATCTTGGGACCCTGAACGTCCCCGACGATCGGGAGTTCGCGACCGAGACGTTGTCGAACCGAACGCATTCGAGCCAGCCACGAGCGGTGTTCGGCGTCGGTCCCGTGCGAAAAGTTGAGGCGAAAAGAGTCCGCGCCGGCCCCCACGAGCCCCGCGAGTTGCGCCGTGGAGCACGAGGCCGGTCCAATCGTGACCAAGATCTTCGTCCGCCGCACAGCCCGGAGTAGGCCGGAGGAGTACAAAGGTCGCGGGTCGCGGGCACGTACGGCGGTTTGGGACGGCGCTCGCGCCGCATCAGCTTATTATCGCACGCCATCGCTGGGCCGGTCGCAGCCCCGTGGTGTAGTGGCCAAGCATGCTGGCCTTTGGAGCCGGCGACGGCGGTTCGAATCCGCCCGGGGCTATCGGCTATCACATGCTGAGTGGGATACATTTGTACCGATATGCGTGCGGACCGAAAGCAGCGAGTTGGTGCCATGTCGCAAAAGGGTCCCTTCTGCGCGGCCCTCCTCCCACCCAGATAAGCTTCAGATAGCGCGACCTTCGCTTCTCTCGAGCTAATAAACCGCTGGCCCCCTTCAGCCGTCAATGCCGCTTCCGTGCAACTTCACTCTGAAAGATGGGAGGACGGCGCTGATCCGACGAGCAAACCCCGGAGACGCTGAGGGACTCCTCGCCCATGTTAATGAAATCGCTGCCGAGGGGATATTCCTTCAAACGGAGAGGGTCGACAAGTCAGCCGCCGAGGAAATGGAGTGGATCTCGGGGTTCGACGGCCTTTCGAAGCTTCTCATTGTGGCTGAGGTCGACCATAGACTCGTGGGCAGCGCCGACATTCGGAGAGGTCCGCAGGTCAAGAACGCACACGTTGCCGAGCTCGGAATCGCCCTTAGCAAGGGCGCAAGGGGCCAAGGTCTCGGCCGAGCGATCATCGAGGCGATGATCGACTGGGCGCGCTCCGTAGGGATTCGAAAGTTGTTTCTTGGAGTATTCCACACGAACGAGCGAGCCATCGCGCTCTACCGGGTTCTCGGTTTCGAAGACGAAGGACGATTGAAAGGCCAAGTGATTCTCGAGGGACAGCCGGCGGACCTTGTGCTGATGTCGCGTTGGATTTGATTGGCAATCGCAAGCGATGACTGAGCCGGCAAAGGGTGGCGTTCGGTCACCCTGGGCGTCGTGCGACCGCGAGGAAACGGTGTGCCTCCAAGCTCCAGCGT
>JAKAZU010000080.1 GCA_021826525.1 Thermoplasmata archaeon | reverse complement strand
TGCCGACCCCTGCCGTTACCCCGCCGATCGTCCCGTGAGCTGCGCGAACTGGACGGCACGTCCGTTCGGATCGCCGGCCATCTCGAGGAGTACCGCGCGCTCGGGGGAGTCGCATTCGCTCTCGTGCGGGACCGGTCGGGCACGACCCAGGTCACCCTGAAGAAGGGCCAGGCCGACCCCGCGTTGTTCGCGCTCCTCGGCGAGCTCCCTCGGGAATCGATCGTCGAGGTCGAGGGGACCGTCCATCGATCGGAGCGCGCGAACCGGGGGATCGAGCTCCTCCCCGAGCGCGTGAAGCTCATCTCTCGGGCGGAGGTCCCGCTCCCACTGGGCGTCGTGGACAAGGTCCCGGCGGAGCTCGACACCCGGCTCAACCACCGCGTCCTCGACCTGCGCAAGCCCTCCGTGCGCGCGATCTTCGAACTGCGGGCCGCCCTCCTGAGCGGATTCCGGCAATCGTTCATCGAGCGGGGGTTCCTGGAGGTCGAGACGCCGAAGCTCCTTCGCCAGGGAGCGGAAGGGGGCGCGACGCTCTTTCCGGTCCAATATTTCGAGGGGCGGGCCTTTCTCGCACAGAGCCCCCAGCTGTACAAGCAGATGCTCATCGGTGCCGGGTTCGAACGGGTCTTCGAGATCGCGCCGGCGTTCCGGGCGGAGCCCTCCGACACCGTGCGTCACATCACCGAGTTCACGAGCCTCGACGCCGAGATCGGCTACATCGATGGCCCCGACGACGTCCGCGGCGCGCTCGAGGGCGTGATCGCCGACACGATCCGCAGCAGCCGAGAACAGCTCCTGCGCGCCGACAATCCTCTTGCGGCTGGTTTGCCGGAGATCGTGGTACCGTTCCCGAGGATCCCGTTCGCGACCGCCGCCTCGTGGTTGGACCGGACCGACCTGAGCCACGACTTCGGCACCGAGGATGAGCGCGCGATCGGAGAGATCGCCGTGGAGAGGTTTGGAAACCCGTTCTACTTCCTGATCGATTACCCGACGGCCGTCAAGGCCGGCACGTTCTACGCGGGTCGGCGAGACGACGACCCGAGCCTGACGGGCTACTTCGATCTGGACTACCAGGGCCTCGAGATCGCGAGCGGGGGTCCCCGCGAGCACCGCCTCGATAGGCTCGAGGCGCAGATCCGCGAAGCCGGGCTCGACCCCGCGTCATTCTCCGGGTATCTCGAGGCGTTCCGGTACGGCATGCCACCTCACGGTGGTTGGGGGCTCGGCATCGACCGTCTCGTTCAGGCGCTCGCCCGACTCCCGAACATACGAGAGGCGCGCTTATTCCCTCGCGACCGTTACCGGCTCGAACCGTGAGGGCACCCCATCGATGGTCGCAGCAAAGCGGATCCTGCCCGCACCGACCGAGCTCCATGCTCGATGGCAAGCGGTGTTCGAAGAAGCGGGACTGAGGGCCGACATCCTCGGGCTCGCCGACCGCTTCCCGGAGGAGCGCTCGCTCGAGATCCCCTTCCAGGCCCTCGATCGGATCGATACGACCCTCGGGGACCTGCTGCTCGATCGGCCCGAGGACGTGCTCCCGGCCGGCGTCCGGGGCCTGCGCGAGCTCCTGCCCCTCGACCGGCCCGAGCTCTCGGGGCTACGCTTGCGCATCACGGGACTTCCTTCGACCGCGCATCGCTTGATCCGCGACGTCCGCGAGACCGATCTCGGCCGATTCCTCGCGCTCGACGGGATCGTCCGGAAGGTCACCGAGGTCCGTCCCCAGGTCCGGGAGGCGGTCTTCGAGTGCGTGGCGTGCCGGACCGAAATCCATGAGTCGCAGGACGCGGACGCGATGCTCTTCCGAGAACCGCTCGAATGCCCCGAGGCCCAGGGCGGGTGCGGGAAACCCCAGGGGCGGACGCGGTTCCGCTTCCTCGCCGACAAGTCGACCTACGTCGACTCCCAGCGGATCGAGGTCCAGGAGAACCCGGAGTCGCTCCGTCGAGGCGCCCACCCCCAGGGGATCCCGGTGCTGCTGACGGAGGACCTCGCCGGCCACGTCATCCCCGGGAACCGGATCGTCGCGAACGGGGTCCTGAAGGGCGTACAACGCACGAGCGGAGGCGGGCGAGGCGGCCTCGTACGCAACACGGTCTCCGATCTCATGCTGATCGGCAACTCGGTCGAATCGAAGCAGCTCGAGTACGATGAGATCGAGATCACCGAAGAGGAGGAGCGGCTCTTCCTCCAGTTCCAGGACGATCCGACGGTGATCGACAAGATCGTCCTCTCCCTCGCCCCGACGATCAAAGGGATGGAGGAGGAGAAGGAGGCGATTGCCCTCCAGCTCTTCGGCGGCGTCGCGAAACGCCACCCGGACGGCATCCGGACCCGCGGCGACATGCACGTTCTCCTCGTCGGGGATCCGGGGACCGCGAAGAGCCAACTGCTGCGCTACATCGCCGATGTCGCTCCGCGCGGGATCTACACGAGCGGGAAGGGGGCCACCGCGGCGGGACTCACCGCCGCGGCGGTCAAGGACGATTTTGCCGGCGGACGGTGGGTCCTCGAGGCGGGCATGCTGGTGCTCGCCGACGGGGGGATGGCGGTCGTCGACGAGCTCGACAAGATGACCCCCGAGGACCGCTCCGCGATGCACGAGGCCCTCGAGCAACAGACCGTTTCCATCTCCAAGGCCGGGATCACCGCGACCCTGAATGCCCGATGCCCCGTGCTCGCCGCCGCGAACCCGAAGTGGGGGCGCTTTGACGATCACCGGACGATCGCCGAACAGATCGACCTGCCGGCGACGCTGCTCTCACGGTTCGACGTGATCTACTCGATCAAGGACCGGCCGAACCAAGAGCGGGACCGGACCTTGGCGAAAGGGATCCTGGGTTCGCACCGCGACTCTGAGCTTCCCGAGATCCCCGACGCGACCGGCCGGACCCCGGGAACCCATGCCGCGCCGTTCTCGGCGGACCTCCTCAAGAAGTACGTGGCCTACGCGCGCCGGAAGATCCGGCCCGCACTCTCCGACGCGTCGCTGACCGTGCTCGAGGACTTCTATGTCACCGTCCGACGACAGGGCGAGGAGCCGGACGCCCCCGTCCCGATCACCGCGCGCCAGCTGGAAGCGCTGGTCCGCATGAGCGAAGCCTCGGCGCGGGCGCGCCTATCGAACGTCGTGACGGTCGAGGACGCCCAACGGGCGACGCGCATTATGGACAGCTTCCTGCACCGCGTCTCGAGCTCGGAGGGCAAGCTCGACATCGACCTGGTCACGACCGGGACGAGCCGCAGCCAGCGGGAGCGCCAGGACGTGCTGTTGAAGATCATGCGCGACCTCCAGTCGAACGACCCCGGCCGAACCTTCACCCTGGAACAGTTGAAGGCGGCGGCCGAGCCCCAGGGGATCCCCCAGGACCGGGTCGATCAGTTGGTCTCCTACCTCAAGAACTCCGGCGAGCTGTTCGAGCCGCGGCCCGGAGCGCTCCAGCTCGTGCGCTTCTAGGCGAGGCCGACCCCGGCGCCGACCGCGCCACTCATAAGCGTCGCCGGTGCTTGAAGGGAGAGGATGGACCGTGGCCGCGGCAGATGGGATCGTCATGCGGGTCCACCGCGTACGGACCGAGATCGTCGTGGCGGCCTGCGATGCGGAACTCCTCGGCCGCGAGCTGCCCATCGGACCGGGACACGCCACCAAGGTCAGCTCCCAGTTCTACGGCGAACGGCAGGTCTCGCTGGAGGAACTCCTCTGGGCACTCGAGCAGGCGACGAGCGCGAACCTGCTCGGCCCGCGGGTCCTGCGAGCGGCCGAGGAGGCCGGGTACGTCGGGGCCGGCGGATCCGGCACCCTCGGCGGCGTTCCGCACGCGATGATCTTCAGCATGGGCCACTAGGGGAGCGCCGAGATGGGTACGGGAGAGTTCTGCGCGGCCTGTGGCCGTACGGACGTCGAGCTCATCGATGGGATCTGCGCGGAGTGCACGATGGACCGCACGATCCTCGTGCGGGCCCCGCAGCGGTTCAACGTGGTCGTGTGCCCGACGTGCGGAGCCCGGCGGGTGGGATCGCACTGGGAGCGCTCGGGCTCCTCGCGACTCCCCACCGGAGAGGACCTGACCCCGGCGTTGGAGGCCCATCCCGAGGTGGGCATCCGGACGGTGGCCTGGGAGGAAACGGGGTCG
>JAKAZU010000079.1 GCA_021826525.1 Thermoplasmata archaeon | reverse complement strand
GGGAAGCGGGGGATCCAGGAATGCCACCCCCGTGCCTCGCCCGCAGGTCCGGGCGCCTGGGGGGCGTGGGCTACCCACCCATCCTTCGGTCGGCGCGGCGGCGGCGTCCCGCGCCGGGAGACGGCGACGTGCGGGGAGGCGAGACGGTTGGTGCGGGCATGGCCACCCGCCGGACGGTCTCGGTCCCGCGCGTCCAGCGGATCAGGAGCTCGACCCCCAGGCGCTGCGGGTCCGTGACGATCAGTTCCCCGTTCAGGGTGCGCGTAATCGCACGGGCCGCGGCCTCGTACTCGGGGTGGTCGGACTTCAATAGGATCATTGAGAATCGCAACGGAGCGAGCGAGCCCAGCTCCCGGGCCCGCGCGAGCGCCTGATCCATGGCGAGGTCGAGTCGGCCGCTGTGGACGGCCCCGAGCGCGTCCGTGTAGGCTTCGGGGAGCCCGTCGGTGATAAAGTAGACCTCGCGCCGGCTCGCGCGCGAGTTGGCGAGGAGACGGTAGGCGGTCCCCAAGCCCTCGGCCGTGTTCGTGAACGCACCGGGCTTGCACTCCCACAGCTCGACCAGATCGAGAACCTTGACCTCGTTCTCGAAGGCGAGGACATCGATCGTGGCCGCCGGATACTTGCGGCGGACCGCCACGTAGAGCGCGAGGAGAGCCTTCTTCGCCGCCTCGAGCTTTCCGCCCTCCGCCATGCTGCCCGAACGATCGAAGGCGAGGACGACATGGACGCTTTCCCCCGTGGCCTCGCGGTAGACGTAGCTCGTGCTCTCGTCAATGTGTCTCTGCCCGGCGAGACGCGCCGCGAGCAGCGAGCTCGATACGTCTAGGTGCGCGACCTCAACCGACTGGCGAAGTCGAGCCTTCTCGTAGACTCCGGTCGGGGCGCCCCCCTGCAGGGCGAACCGCACGTCCGTGGGGGCCGTACGTCGCTCCTCCTCGAGCAAAAGGCGCGCGAACCGCTCGATCAGCCCGTACGTCACGACGAGCTCGCCGCCGCGTTCGGTCACGAACCCCCGCTCGCGCAGCTCCCGATCGACCCGCCGCTCCTCGGCCTCCCGGACCGTGCGGCTGACCTCGCTATCGGCCCGCTTCATGGCCTCTCGGCGCTCCTCCTCGAGCCGGCGGCGCTGAGATTCGGCGTCGCGACGTTTCGCTTCCACGGTCCGCTCGAGGTCCCGTTCCTGCTGCTGAAGGCGCCCGGCGACACGCTCTCCGAGATCGTGGGCCTCCTCCGGGCTCAACTGGGAGAGCGCTTCGGCGAACTCCGACGGTCCGAGCGTCCTCCCGTCTGGAGAGAGCCGCGCGATGGGGATCCGGCGTCCTTCTCTCTTGGAGATCGCCTTCGTACGGCGGCCGAACAGACGTCCGAAGAGCGCGACGAACCACGCCCGGATCCGCGCCCAGATCGACGGTCGCGGAGGAGGCTGATTCCACGGAGCGTCGGGAACGAGGAGCGCCGCCGTCACGTCGGGGAGGAACTCCGGTAAGGTGAACGTCGAGGGGCCCGCCCGCGCCGCGCGCAGCCGCTCCTCGAGAGCGGCGATCTCTCGGTCGATCTCCTCCTGCGATCGATGTTCGGCCAACTGGAGCTCCTCCAGGCGGCGGTCGTACTGGTCGGAGACCCGGTGAGCCTGACGCTCCGCCTGGCGGCGCAGGCGCTCTCGCAGGCGTGCGAGCCGCCGGGCCAGCTCCCCCTCGCGATCCGCAGAGCGTCGCAGGAGGTCGTGCGCGCCGGCTACTCCATGCTCCGCGAGCGCGCGGGCGAGGGCGTCCGAGTCGATCGCGTCGAGGAGGTCGTCCGAGGTGACGTCGTCGACGAACCGTTCGCAGTCGGGAAGTTCGACCGCTTCACTGGAGGGGGGCGTCGTCGTCGGCCTCCTCCTTGCAGGAGAAGAGGGAGTAGCGGTCGAGCAGCCGAAACTCCGCGATCGCCGCCTCGACATTTCCCGGTGGAACGGCCGCTCCTTCGCGATCCGCGACGTACTCGAGGAAGCGGTGGAACCGAGGGAAGGTTCCCACCGTGCCGGCGAGCTGGGACTGGAGCTCCGCATCGTCCCTGAGCCGGCGTCCTTCCGCGACCACGGCCTCCCCCTCGGGGGTGCTCTCCTTCAGGACGCCGCGGTAGAACCGGCACCAGTAGATCCCCGCGCTGCGCTTGATCGCGGGATCGAGGTACTGATCGATGAACTCGGTGATGCGACGCACGTTCTGTTGGAACGATTCTCCACTGCGGGCGCGGATCCGTCCCCGCATCGCGTGGAGGAGGCCGGCCTTGAGATCCTCCGGCCCGGGGATCGACCGACCGTTCAACGTGGCGATCGCCGACGTCCGTGCGCCGACGTCGATGAGCGTCCGGTTCGATCCGACCTCGCCGATATCCGGGTTGTCGTCGCTCGACCGCAGCCGCCAGGATTCGATGACTCGGATGCCGGCGTCGACGAGGATCTCGGGTACGTAGGTCTTGAGCGCCTCGGATCGCCCGATGGCGACGATCCGTCGGTTGTCGGCATGGTGCGGGTTGTAGCCGACGTGCAGGCTCGTCAAGCGATCGGAGAGCGGGTCGTTGATGTTGTCGAGGTCGGAGAGGTTGGAGGTCGCGACCGCGATGAACGCCGCGGGGAAGGTCTCCCGGGACTTGGAGGGGGTGACCGTGCCCTCTTGGAGCGCTTGCAGGAGCACGTTCTGCGTACCGAGGGGAAGCTTGCCGATCTCGTCGACGAGCAGGATCCCGCGATTCGCCTGGAGGAGCTTGCCCGGCTCCATGACGAGCGGGCTCATGGGGTCCCCGATCTCCTCGAGTTTGCGCAGGTTCACGTTGCCCGTCAGATGGTCCGGGAACACCTCCGAACTCCCCTGAAGCCGCGCGAAACCGAACCCTTCCCGTAGGTGCCCGTACACGGCCGGGACCTTGGCCGCGTCAATCGACGAAGGATCGAACAGACCCGGGTCTCCGGACGGAGAGAAACGGCGCACACAGATTGGGCACGGAGGGAACCGGAGCGCGGTGGCGGCGTCGACGAGGCTCAGCGGATGATCGAGCACGGGACATCCCTCGACGATCCATGCCTCCTTCGGGAACAGCTCCCAGACATCACGCGCGAGGCTCGTTTTGCCCGCGCCCGACGGCCCAAAGAAGAGCACGTGGGCGCCCGAGACGAGGGCCGTGACCAGATCGTCGTAGGTCGACGCGGGGAGCACGGTGTGCGGGAAGAGGGACGCCAGCGCGGTAGCGCGATCGTCGCCGTTCGCTTCCGAGGCGCGCAGCCGTTCCAGGATCCGGGCTCGGAGGCGCTCGCCGGGGCTCTGGACCGCTACGCGGGAGGCGCGTAGCTCCGCCGCAGTGCTCCGGGCTCCTACGCGGGTAGCGGCGCCGGCCCCGTCGGATGGAGAACCTGACACGAAGTTGCGGAGTTGGGGTTGAAATATGTACTTTCGCCTGCCGCTCCGAGCGCACTACGGCTCCGTCGTTCAGTAGCGCAGGGCCCGGACCCGAGGCATCCAAAGTCCCACGAGCCCGGCCGCGAGGAACCCGGCGGCGATCAGGATCCCGACCATCCAGGGATTGCCGCTTTCGGCCGCGTCGCCGATCACCAGCGCTCCGATCGAGGCGGCGATTCCCGGAAACAGGTACATGTTCGAGACGACGCGGCCGAGCCGGCCCTTCGGGACCGCGGCTCGCAGGAAGGCGTACTTTGCATTGAGATAGGCCGTGGTGGCGAACCCGATCGCGAGCCACGCGATCCCCCCCAACGCCACGACCGGCGGCAGGTTCACGGCGAGAACGAACAGCGCGGCCGCGGCGAACAGCGAACCGATCAGTACCCCACCGATCCGTCCGCGTGGGTTGAGCCGTCCCAGCACGAGACCCGCGGCGACTCCCCCGACTACCTCGGCCGTGAACAGTACGGCGTAGCCTGTCGAGGCCGATGCGGCGTACGTCACGCTCGCGAGCAGCGTGATGAGGATCGCCGGCGCCGACGTGAAGAATCCGACGATCGAGTCCATCGTCGCCAGCTGGAGGAGGGGTCGGTCCGGTCCGGCGAAGATCTCGCGCCACCCGTCGCGGAAGCTCTCCCCGAAGCTCTCGCCCTCCGGGCCGTGGCCGGGGATGTGCAGCGGGATCGCGAGGAACGCTCCGACCGCGAGCAGGCCGGCATACAGAGATCGG
>JAKAZU010000078.1 GCA_021826525.1 Thermoplasmata archaeon | reverse complement strand
ATACAGCACGACGTCCCGAAGCCGGCCATCGTCCAGCTCGGGCGCGACGGGTCGGACGGCATTGTAGACGACCCGGACCCTCGGCGGCGGCGCGTCATAGAGGGTGATGAGCTGCTCGCCGAGTTGGCGACTGACGGCGATGATCCGGTCCGCGGCCCGGATCCCGATCCGCTCCCGCTCGAGGATCGGAGCGTACGGATGACCGAGCGTCCGGTCGTACTCCGTAGAGTGGACGGACATGACGAGCGGGATGCCCAATCTGCGGGCGAGCGCGCGGCATCCGACGGTCCCGAACCAGTCGTGTACATGGACGACATCGGCATCCTCGACGTCCGTGAGATGGGCGATCCAGTCGTTATACTGGTTCACGACGTCGAGGAAGCGCGGCCCATAGATCTCGGCCGGCGTGTAGGCCCCCGGGATGGGCGTTCCCGGAGGAAGGCATTCGGAGAGCGTGCGGAACTCCACGCCCGGTGCATCGGCGAACGGGCCGGGGAAGGGGGTCAGGAACACGACCCGGTGGCCCAGACGCGCGAGCTCGCGCGAGATCTCGTAGCAGTGGACCCCGAGCCCGCCGGTGTGAAAGGGGGGATACTCCCAGCCGGCCATGAGGATCGTCAGGCGCTTGAGCGAGACGAGGCCGGTGCCGGCCCCGGAGGGGGCGAACCGCATCCCCGAGCGCCGGAGCAACACGGGGAATGCGCTCGCGCGACCGCGGCCGCGAGCGAGCCTCGTCGGGGGCAGCGTGTTCCGCGCGGCCCGGGAGCGACGCTTCGATGGGCGCGTCGACTTCGATCGCGGGGCCCGGCCCCTCGCGCGCGGTACGGCAGACGGTGCACGACGCCGAGATGAGCGAGCGATCGGCGGCATCCGGATACCTGTGCAGAACGTTCTGCATCAGGAAGTACCGCAAGAGCAGATGAAGGAGGCGCCCCGAGGAAGGCCCGTCGGCCGTCGGGGCGCCGCTAGAATCCCGCGAGCAGCTCTTCGATCGCCGCGCGCGGGGTGGCGGAGGTCGCTACCGCGCTCGCGACGAGGACGCCTTCGCTGCCGAGCTCGAGGGCCCGCGCGACGTCCCTTCGGTCATGCACTCCCGCGCCGCAGAGCACTCGGGTCCTTGGCGCGACGCGATGAACGGCGTCCACCGATTCGGACACCACCTTGGGTCGAGCGGTCGTGACGGAGCGTCGGCCTCCGATGAGCTCGGGAGGCTCGATGGCGAGGTACGGAGGCTTCGATCGGGAAAGGCGCGCGGCCGCGAGGACGTCGCGGGCGCATACGACCGCGCTCAGACCGAGCGTGCCGAGACGCTTCACAGTCGCGTCCACCTGCGCCCGAGAAACAGGGTGTTCGGAATGATTGACAAGGCTTCCGCGAGCCCCCGCGGCCCGAACGGCCTCGGGAACGGTGTAACCGGTGTAGGGCCCGGCGTCCACCGGGTCCACGTGCTGGGCGAGGACCGGTATCGAGAGGGTGATGGCGAGGTCTCGCAGATCGGTCGTGGCTGGCGCGATGGCGACCGCCACGCCCGCGGCCCGTCCGCAGGCACCGAGCAACGCGCCGATCTGTTCGGCACCCGTCCCGAGCGCCTCCGCGTACGACTTCAGATTGACGACGAGAAGAGGCGAGCCCAGGAAGGTGGGATCAGTGGTGGGCGGCCGCGTGCGCGCGCTTCGGGCGAGAACAGATGGCATACTCGTCGCCATCGAAGAAGACCTCCCGGTCGGGGTGCTTGCGCTGGAGTTCGGTGATCTTCGAGAGGACGTCTTCCAGGGTGGTAGATTCGTCATTCGGGTCGATCCGGAGATGGACGGTCTTCTCCAATCGCTCGGGCACATGTCTCGCAGTCGCCATGGCGCACCGAGACAACTCCCTACGGGGAGTAGGCTATAGAGCTTTACCAAGCGCCTCCGCTTGGGGCGAAAGCGCTTCGGATGGAGGTGGGACTCCTCGTGGGAGGGGAAGATCGGTACCGGTCTGAAGCCGGTGGCCCGGCACCGATCCGTGGTTCGAAGGAGGAGCCGAGAGGACCGGACCGGCGCCCTCGGCACGACGGCCTCTCTGGACCGAATCTCGACCCGCCGCTTCTCTCGCAAGCCGATCGAACGAGAGCGCGGCACACGGCGCAGCATGCGATACAGTAACTTGTATATCCCCCACCTTCCTCCCCTCGAACGGGTGGCTCACGAACATGGCAAAAGCCGAGAGCGAATCCGCCGGAACGGACAACGAATCCCGACTCTCCGAGGCCGAGATTGCGGTGCACTGGAAGGAAGAGAAGCTCTACTATCCGAACCCCCGCTTCGTCGGTCAGGCGAACCTAACCGATCCGACGGTCAAGGACCGGTTCGCGGAGAAGAACTTCCCGGAATGCTACCGGGAGTACGCGGACCTGCTTACTTGGGACAAGTACTGGACGACGACGCTCGACACCAGCAAGGCCCCGTTCTGGAAGTGGTTCGTCGGGGGGAAGCTCAACGTCAGCTACAACTGCGTGGACCGCAACCTGGAGAAGAATCGAAACAAGGCTGCGATCATCTTCGTTTCTGAGAACGAAGCCGACCCTTCCGTGGCCGTCACCTATCAGGATCTCTACATCCGCGTCAACGAGATGGCCGCCCTGCTGCGCGACTTCTGTGGACTGAAAACGGGCGACCGCGTGACCATCCACATGCCCATGGTCGCGGAGCTCCCGATCACCATGCTCGCCTGCGCTCGCCTCGGGGTGATCCACTCCGTCGTCTTCGGCGGCTTCAGCGGGGAAGCGTGCGGGAGCCGGATCGCCGACTCCGGCAGCCGAGTCCTCATCACCATCGACGGCTACTATCGGAGCGGCAAGGTCATCGACCACAAGGCGAACGCCGACATCGCGGTCCGCAAGGCCCAGGAGGATGGGACCAAGGTCGAGAAGGTCCTCGTCTGGAAGCGATTCCCCGACAAGTCCGCCTCCGCGACGCCCATGGTCGAGGGTCGGGACTTCATGGTGAACGATCTCCTGAAGCAGTTCACCGGAAAGCTGGTCGATCCCGTCTCGATGCCGGCGGAGGCTCCACTGTTCCTCATGTACACGAGCGGCTCCACGGGCAAGCCCAAGGGCTGCCAACACTCCACCGGTGGGTACCTCGCCTATGTTACCGGCACGTCGAAGTACATCCAGGACATCCATCCGACCGACGTCTACTGGTGCATGGCCGATATCGGGTGGATCACGGGCCACTCCTACATCGTCTATGGCCCCCTCGCGCTGGCCGCGACCTCGGTCATCTACGAAGGGGTTCCGACGTACCCGGATGCGGGTCGAGTCTGGCGGATCGCCGAGCGGCTCGGGGTGAACATCTTCCACACCTCCCCGACGGCGATCCGAATGCTGCGGAAGCTCGGGCCGGACGAGCCGAAGAAGTACCACTACCGATTCAAGTCCATGACCACGGTCGGAGAGCCGATCGAGCCCGAGGCATGGAAGTGGTACTACGAGATCGTCGGGCAAGGACAGGCCGTGATCACGGACACCTGGTGGCAAACGGAGAACGGCGGCTTCCTGTGTTCCACGAAGCCGGCGATGGAACCGATGAAGCCCGGAAGCACCGGCCCCCCCATGCTCGGCATCTACCCGATCATCTACGATGAGAAGGCGAAGGAGATCCCCGCGGGCGCCGGGAAGGCGGGCAATATCTGCATCCGCAATCCCTGGCCCGGCATCTTCCAGACGATCTGGGGCGACCCGGACCGGTACGTCGCGACCTACTATGCAAAGTACAACAAGAACAAGAACAGCACGGACTGGCACGACTGGCCGTACTTCGCCGGCGACGGGGCCACCTGGGCGGCCGACGGCTACATCCGAATCCTGGGCCGCGTCGACGACGTCATCAACGTGGCGGGCCACCGCCTTGGAACGAAGGAGATCGAGTCGGCGTGCCTCACCGTGCCCGAGGTGGCCGAGGCGGCCGTCGTCCCGATCGTGGACCCGGAGCGGGGACGCGTCCCGGAGGTCTACATCGCCATGAAACCCGGTGTCAAGGCGGCTCCGGCGGAGGTCTCCGCCAAGGTCACCCTCGCGATCGAGACGGTGATCGGGAAGATCGCGCGGCCGCGCGTCGTTCGGGTCGTTCCGGACATGCCCAAGACCCGCTCGTGGAAGATTATGCGACGGGTCCTGGCGGCGATCTCCAACCAGATGGACTACGGG
>JAKAZU010000077.1 GCA_021826525.1 Thermoplasmata archaeon | reverse complement strand
CCTCTCGAGGTTTCACCGGCGCAGGCCGTGAGAGGTCTCGATTCGAGCGCGGGTGTCACCCGATCCTGCTGCGGCCACCGGAGAGGGCGTTACCGAATACAGTAACGGATATGTAGTCTCGGAGCATCGAATCTCAACGGAGGTCGAACATGTTCAGTCCCCGAGAGCGGGATTTTCTGGCGATCCTGGCCCGAGACGCAGCGGAGGGCCACCTCATGCAACGTGGGCTTGTGGAGACTTTCCCGAACCCTGTCTACCGGCGGAAGCTGCTGTGGGGGATCCGCAACAAGGCCGCCCGCGCCGCGGCGGACTGGGACCTGTACTCCCGCGCGGCCCGCGCTGATTCGCGGATACTGCCGGGAGTTGCACTCTCCCAAGCTCCGCCCCTGTTCGCCGATCCGCTGGTGACGGTCCTTGGTGGGGTCCGACGCTTGCTGAAGCCGAATCGCTCCCGATCCGTCCCCGGAAACGACGCTCCACGAGTGGGGGGCCGGTAGATGGCAGCGATCGCGTTCGTTGCGCTCGCCGTTGCGGTCGTTCTGGTCGCACTCTTGGTCTTCTTCTACTACCGGTCCTACCGGCGTAATCGCGGGCTCGGGACGCCGGGCATCGTGTCCCGTGTCCGACTCACCTGCCCCAAGTGCCAACAGACATTCGATTACGACTTCGTGCCCGGCGCTTCCGTAACGGCCTTGCGCTTGGGGAACTCGCGGTACATGGCCTGTCCATCCTGTCACCGGTGGTCGACGTTCGACTTCAGGACGACCCGCGTTCCGGTGACCCCGCGCGACGCTCCCTGAGCGAGCGACGCCCCTACCCTACCGAGGCTCGCTCCGAGCTTGGAAGACGGCATCGGCACGTGCGTTCAAGGGCGCACTGGCGGCCTGCGTTGGCCATGCTGCAGTCCTTACAAAGTGGCCCATCGAGAAAGCCCACCTCTTCAGAGGTGGGGTGAATCGAGGGCATGAGGGGGAGACTCCGGCAGGAGGCGAGCGGGAGCCGAACCGTGTTCGGCGATGAACGCGAGGAAGCCACGTCCGGATGCGGACGGGGCCGATGTTGCGGGTCGGACGTTGCGCGACTGGCGCGTAGAACCCGACATGGCGAACCAGTCAAGCTCCAAAGAAGGCCAGCCCGAGTGGCACTCCCGATGCGGGAGAGGTCCCGCGCACTTGTGTTCGGGACGGGGGCATCTCGACGGGCCCCACGAACCCGGCGGAATGAAGCCGAAGGCCGCGGACCCAAGGGAACCCCCCGCGGTCGGAACTCGATGACTTCGATCGTGGGAGGAGGTCAGAGTCGCGCTAGAGGCGGGCTCTTCATCAGCGTAGAGGGCGGAACGAGGCGCTCTCCCGACCCCGGCCAAGCGAGCGCGTGGGAGCGCTCTCGACAAGACCGGCGGGAGCCCCGGCAATGATCGTTCCTGGATCGGTCGCTCTCTCCGTGGCGGTGGGCCCACCACCTCTCGACCTTCTCCGGGCGGTGCCGATCCCGTAGATGCCGAGCAGGACCAGGACCACGCCTCCGAGTTCGGGGGCCGTCAGCCGTTCACCGAGGAGCACGGCGGCAGCTACCAGGGCGACCAGCGGCGTGAGGAAGCTGTACGCCGCAAGCGTCGCCGCGGGAACTTGATCGAGCAGGTAGTACCATACCATGTAGGAGAAGGCGGTCCCGAAGACCCCGATCCAGAGAACGGCTATCCACAACTGCGGAGCGCCGGGGGGAGTGGTTCCCGGTTCGACCAGTACGGTTGCGAGGAGAAGGAGGAGCGCGCCGCCGCCGAGTTGGTAGGCGTTGGCCTCCTGGACGACCTGCGCTCCCTGGAAGCGCCGCTGGTAGAGCACGGTGCCGATCGCCCAGCTCACAGCGGCTCCGAGCAGTTCGAGAAGGGCCCCGGGAGGGATCGAGCCCGCTCCGGGGACCCAGGGCTGGCTGATCAGGACGATCCCTAGAAACCCGACCGTGATCGCGATCCAGTGCCGTGGGCTCAGGTGATGGCCGAGCACCCAGGGCGAGAAGAGGGCCACCCAGAGCGGGAAGGTGTAGATCAGGATCGCCGTCTCCCCGGCAGCGACCTGCGGAGCGGCCGCGAACCACAGGCCCAGGAAGAGCGCCGTGTTCGGGATCCCGAGGAGCAGCGCGTCCCGCCGATCTCGATTCGTCAGGACGCTCCGTCGGTGCCGGACGTAGATGTACGGCGCGACGAAGACGATGGCGATCCCCGCCCGAAGGGTCGCGAGCCACAGCGGGCTCGTGTACTCCAGGCCGATCGGGACGAAGATGTAGTTCATTCCCCAGGCGAACGCCACGAGACCGAAGAGGACCGCATTGCGGGGTTGGCGCATCCCCACCGGGTTCGACATTCCCGGCGAAAACCGAGGCTCGGCAACGTTTAAGGAGTGACCCATGCTCCGAGAATGGGATGGCGCTGAAGGGCCGCGACCTCGTCTCCATCCGCGATCTCTCTCCCCGGGAGATCACCGATCTGCTCCGCGCCTCGCGCAAGATGATCCCGATCGCGGAGGGGAAGAAGGCGAGCAACGCGCTTGCCGGAAAGATCGTCGCGATGGCGTTCTTCGAGCCCTCGACCCGCACGCGCCTATCGTTCGAGGCGGCGGTCCAGCGCCTCGGGGGCCGCTGCATCACCATCGCGGACTCGGGAATCTCTTCGATGAAGAAGGGCGAAAGCCTGTACGACACCGTCCGGATGCTGAGTTCCTACTCCGATGCCATCGTGATCCGCCATCCGAACGAGGGGGCGGCCCGCCTCGCTGCGGACGCTTCCGACAAACCGGTGATCAACGCGGGGGATGGGGCGGGTCAGCACCCGACGCAGGCTCTTCTCGATCTCGCCACGATGCAGGAAGCGTTCGGGGCGCTCGCCGGGCTGAAGGTCGTGCTTCTTGGTGACCTCAAGTACGGGCGGACGGTCCACTCGCTCGCCTACGCGCTCGGGATCCTCGGCTCCGAGCTGGTCCTCGCCTCGCCCCCCGCTCTCAGGCTGCCCGACGAATCCCGCGCCGAGCTCGATCAGCTCGGTGTCAAGATCACCGAAGAGCCCGATATCGAGCGAGCGGTCCGCGACGCCGACGTCCTCTACGTCACCCGGATCCAGAAGGAGCGGTTCCCCGACGAAGGGGAGTACCGCAAGGTCGCGGGCTCCTATCGGATCGACGCCCGGGTGCTGGCGAGCGCCAAGCCCCGCTTGATCGTGATGCATCCGCTCCCGCGCGCCGGCGAGATCGACCCCGAGGTCGATCGAACTCCGCACGCGGCCTACTTCCGCGAGGCGTTCCTCGCGGTGCCGGTCCGCATGGCGCTCTTGAGCGGGGTCCTCGGCGGTAGGGCGGGGTAGGCCGCGATGGTGCGCGAACTCAAGATCACGCCGATCAAGAACGGGACCGTCATCGACCACATCGGCAACGGGCTGGCCCTGGAGGTCCTTCGGATCATCGGCATCAAGGAGCTCGACAAGGACTCGACCGTCAGCATCGCGCTCCACGTCCGATCCGGGAAGATCGGCTGGAAGGACATGGTCAAGGTCGAGAATATGGAGCTCTCCCCGCGCAAGGTCAACGCGATCGCCCTCCTCGCCCCGACCGCCACGATCTCGATCATCCGGGACTATCGCGTGCAGGACAAGCGGAGCGTCGACCTTCCCGAGCGCATCTTCGGGATCGTCAAGTGCCCGAACCCGAGCTGCATCTCGAACCAATCCGAGCCCGTCGAGAGCCAGTTCCACGTCATCCGCCGGCGACCGGTCGTGCTCTCCTGCGCGTACTGCGAACGGCAGGTCGATGAGTTCCTGAAGCACCTCGCCTGAAGTCTACGGTCTCGCTCGTGGACGCCGGAGTGTTTTACGGATTCGCCATCGTTTTCGCCGTGATCGGCGGGCTCGAGCTCGTCGACCGCACGAGCTTTTCCATCATGGCCATCGCGGCCAAGCAATCGCCCTTCCTAACGTGGATCGGCGGGGCCCTGGCGTTCCTCGTTTCGACGGCGATCGGCGTGTCGATCGGTGCGGTCTTCGTCGCGATCCTCGGACCGAGTCGGCTCGGTCTGTTGCGCGCGGGCGGTGGCGCGTTCCTGATCGGCTACGCGATCTGGCTGTACTTCCACGAGGAGGATCCCGAAGTGCCGCCCGCGCGGGGCCACTCCGCCGTCGCCGTCGCGTTCGTTGCGACCCTGCTTCTGGAGCTGGGGGAC
>JAKAZU010000076.1 GCA_021826525.1 Thermoplasmata archaeon | reverse complement strand
AATGCGAGTATGACTCCGAGCGCCGGGACGGTCGGAAGGATCGGCACGACCACTACCACTCCCGCGATGAAGAGGCCGGCCGTCAACGCCCGGGCTCGGGGCAGGGAGATCGTCCCCCGTGCGAGCGGGCGATCCGGATGGTTCGTCCGATCCGTTTCGACGTCGAGCAGGTCGTTGAGAACGTTACCTCCGGCGGTGATGCATGCCGTCGACACCGCCGCGAGAAGGACCGCGACCCAGAGCGACGGCGAGACGCTCAACCCCAAGCCGGCGGCTGCTAGGCCGCCCACGAGGACGCCGGCGAACGAAACGAGCAGGTTCCCTGCCCGGACGATCCGAAGCCAGGGGTTCACGCCCGGGTGGGCTCCGGTGGCGAGATAATCGTATCGTTCCTCGGGGCTTTCTCGGCCCGCCGCCGGCGATGCGCCGTCGAGTGGCCTTCCCGGGCGGCCAACGCGGTGCGGGAGCCCGAGCCCGCCGCACGCACTGGCCTCAGTGACCTGCTAGGCAGGTAGGTCTCCCGAGGCGGGCCGGCGATCGACGCGGACGTCCGCGCCCTCCGGCCCCGGTTCTTCCGAGGCGGGGTTCGGCGACCGCACGGGCGGGACCCAGGGCGGCTCCGTTCGTTATAAGCGCGGACGCATCGAGACCGTCCGCATGCACGCGAGCCGGGTCCCGCGACCGCGCGTTCGCCGCTTCCGTCTGCGCAACGGACTCGAGGTCCTGCTCGCTCCGAACCCCGCCAGCCCGACCGCGAGTGTCTGGGTCTGGTATCGTGTCGGATCGAAGAACGAGCATCCGGGGATCACGGGCGGCGCGCATTGGCTGGAGCACATGCTCTTCCAAGGCACGCCGAAGTATGCGAAGGGGGAGATCGATCGCGCGATCCTAAATGTGGGGGGCCTCCTGAACGCATTCACCGATCTCGACTACACGGCCTACTTCGCCACGGTGCCCCGCGAGCACCTCGACGTTCTGATCGATATCGAGGCCGACCGGATGACCCGGGCGCTCCTCATGCCCAAGGAAGTCGATCGGGAGCGAACCGTCGTCCTCTCCGAGCGGGAGGGCAACGAGAACTGGCCGGAGTTCCGGGTCGAAGAGGAGCTCTACGAGCTTGCCTTTCGCCGCCACCCGTACCGTTGGGATGCCCTCGGATACCGGACCGACATCGAGCACATGGGTGCGGAGGACCTTCGGGGCTACTACCAACGCTTCTACGGGACCCGGAACGCCGTGCTGGTGGTGTCGGGAGGCTTCGATCCGCGAGCGGTCGAGCGCGACGTCCACCGGCAATTTTCTCCACTTCCCGCGGGCGGGGCCGATCCCACGGTGCGGGAGGTCGAACCTCCCGCCCGCGGGGAGCGGCGGTCGACCCTGTCGGGCCCGGGGACCACCCCGCTCATCGCGATCGCTTACCGGTCCCCATCGATCGACGAGCGAAGCGCCCCGGCCACGATGCTGATCGACGTACTGCTGGGAGGAGAGACCCGCATCTTCTCCGCGGGCGGCCGCTCCCGCTCCGGCGAGCATCCCGGTGCCCGCCTGTATCGTGCCCTCGTCGACCCGGGTCTCGCCGTTCGAGCAACGAGCGAGTGGCGCGCGCGCGTCCACCCCGGACTGTTCACCGTTTACGCCCAAGCGTCGGCCGGCGTCGCCCTCGACCGGGTCGAAACCGCCATCGACGGCGTGCTCGACCGGCTCGCCCGGAAGGGACCCACGGCCGCGGAGCTTAGCGAAGCCCGGACGAAGGTCCGACGCGGTGCCGCCCTCGCGTACGAAGGCGCCACGCGCGCGGGCTACCGACTCGGATACTTCGCGTCGATCATGCCCCCGGGGTTCGAGGACCGACTGTATCGAGAGATCCTGGCGACCCGAGCGTCAGAGATACGCGATACCGCCCGGGCCCTGTTCTCCAAGGATCAACGGACGGTCGTCCGCTACGAGGTCGTCGGAGGTCCGAGCGTTGGCTGAGCGGCACGACCCGCTCCGGATGGAGTACGGGACGCACGACGCCGGGCTCCGGCTTCTGCGGCAGTCTCCCCCGGCGGGCGCGGCGAGCGCGTCCATCACCTACGTGGGCCCGGCGGGCTACGGGTTCGATCCGGCCGGCGGCGAAGGGATCGCGCGGATGGTGGCCCGCCTGGCCACCTGCGCGGCCGGGCCGTTCGGTCGGGTCGCACTGGCGCGCGAACTCGACCGGGCCGGGGCGACCCTGACCTCCCAGATCGCGCCGGAATCGGCCGAGATCACGATCTGGGGCCCGGCGGCCGGCTGGGAGTCGCTGCTGGAACTCCTCTCCCACGCGGTCCTCCGGCCTCGATTCGACTCGGAGGACATCGAGCGAGTCCAGCGCCAACTCCGCGAGAGCCAGCTTCGCGAGCTGACGCAGCCGGCCCACCGCGCCGAGCGCGAGCTCTTCCGGGCCATCTTCCCCCTGGGTCATCCCTACCGGGAGACCGGGTGGGGGAGCGCTCGCTCGGTCGGGCGGATCGATCGGGGCCGATTGGCCCGCTTCCACTCCGAGCACTACACCGCAGAAGGAGGCGTGCTCGTGGCGACGATCCCGGCCCCCTTGAAGCGGCTGGAGCGAGCCTCCGCGCGCTGGCGGGGCCATTTCGCACGGGCGCGCGCGCCGAGTTCCCTCCGACCGCGGCCCGTCTCGGGCCACCGGGGGGTGCGAGAGGTCGAGATGGCGGGGCGGTCCCAAACGGAGGTCCACGTCGGCGGGCCGTCCATCGCTCGCAACCGCGAGGAGTTCCCGGCGGCCTTCCTCGCGAACGAGGTGCTCGGCGGGCGGCCACTCCTCTCGCGCCTGTTCCAAAACATCCGGGAGCGGGCCGGGCTCGCCTACCACGCCTCGAGCGATCTGGAAGCGATGCGGCTCGGCGGGTACTGGATCGCCCAGGCCGGCACGAATCCGGGGAGCGCGCGACGGGTCGCGGCGCTGCTCATCGGGGAGGTCGACCGGATGGGAAACGAGCTCGTCCGCGCTCGCGAGCCCGACCAGATCCGCGAGAGCGCCATCGGGGAGATGGCGCTCTCCCTGGAGACCACGCCGACGGCGCACGAGCTCGCCGTCGATCTCGCCTACCACGATCTGCCGGCCGACTACTGGCTCGGATGGCCCTCCACTTTGCGGGCCCTGCGACCTCGCTCGATCCGGGAGGCTGCCGCCCTCGCGCTCGACGGGCGACGGGCGACCACGGTCCTAGCCGGCCCCCTTGCGTGAGCCCCTTCGGGGCCCATCGTTCACGGGGGCGCCTCGGGCGAAAGGCGGCTCTCGGCCTCGGAGTCCTTGAGCCGGCGAGCGACGCCCGCGCACACCGAACTCTCGGCATCCTCCGCTCGAGCGAAGAGGATCCCCTCCGCCCCGGGCGTCAGCGCGTAGGCGCTCTCCGCGATCTCGCGGTCGGCCACCGCGAGGGCGTGGCGCGAGAGGATGTGCCCGAACGCCCAGCGGCGCTTCACGGCGAGATCCGTGAAGTGGGGCGCGTAATGGCCTCCCCCGACTCCTACGGCGACGCGGTCGCCGACCGTCGCCGTGAGATCCGAGAGCGCTCGCGCAAGGATTCGCACCGCATCCGCGGGCGGTTCCTCATGCTCCGGGAATCCGATCTCGGCGAAGAACGCGGGCAGATCGAGCGACGGTCCGTGGTGGGTCGCCTCGAAGGTCGCGGGAACTCCGAGCGACTTCGCTCCCTCGGCGAGCGAACGCAGTGCGCCGGTCATGAGCCGCGGTGCGGTCGGATTGAGACGGTGCGGCTCTCCACCGACGTCGTGGGAGACGCCGGGGTTTCCGAGCGGATGGACCGTGAGCGCCGCGACGCCCCGTTCGCTCCGATGGATCGAGGGGAAGACGAGGACGGGTCGGCGCGCTGCGAGCTCGGCGGGAAGAAGCCGGTCGAGATGCTCGTCGTGGATGTGCCACCCGGGCCGACGGAGGAGATACACCCCCGACCCCACGGCCCGGATCGGGCTTCCCTCGACGTGCCATTCGGTAGCGGCCGGGGTTCCCCATCGCTGGGCGACGGCCGTCGCGACCGGATCGGGGTCGGAGACGATCAAGATGTACTCGGGGTCCATGACCGCGCGCAGAGTCCTGCAGGACTTACAACCTCCGAACGAACGGACGTTCGGGCGGCCGACTTCGCTCACTACCGGAGCGGCGCGTCGGGCCCGCCGGGGACCCTGTTTAGCGGACTCCCAGTGTCGGTG
>JAKAZU010000075.1 GCA_021826525.1 Thermoplasmata archaeon | reverse complement strand
TCCGGGTCCCGCGCCGCGAGCTGGAGCAGATAGAGCGCGCTCGCGACGGATCCCGCTCCGCAATCCCCCATCGTGCGATCGAGGTAATCGCCGAGGCCGATCAGGAGCCGGCGCCGAGTCGGATCCTCGTATCGGTCGACGACCCGTTCGACCGTGCGCCAGTCCCCATGGGAGTCCCCGAAGACGATCGCTTCATCCCCCCGGAGGGATGACAGATCGAACAACGTCGGCCGGGTGGGCACGGCGGCCTCCAGGCGATCGAACAGGCGGTCGGCGTGTTCGGCGGAGAGGCGAAGGATCTCGGCGGGGCCGACGACCCTCTCCATCGAGCTTACCGGAACGGCGGCCGTGTGGGGTCGGATGCGGGGGGCCGGAAGTTCCGGAGACCGGCGTCGCGCGTCGGACCTCCCTTTGAACCGGCGAATGCCCTAGGCAACAGGGTCCTAAGCCCTGCCTCGCGAGCCCCGTTCGAGATGGCCCCGAACGGATTGGCCGAACTGGAGCACCCCCGCAACCATGGATGTCGTGAGCCGTCGGAGTAGCCCCGGCAGGATTTCCGGCGCGTGGATTCGCGGACCCACTCGGCGTTCGAACCTGCGTCGCAGGATCCAGAGTCCCGCATGATTGGCCACTACACTACGGGGCTACGGATATGCGAGTGGGGCCGCGTTGATAAGATTGCCGTTCGCGAGGTTCGCGGGAGCGTCGGGTCGGCACCGCCCCGCCCCGGTTCGACCCAACCACACAAATACGCCGAGGAGCCTCCGATTTCGGGCTATGCCCGGGAGTTCCCATGGTGCAACCCGAGACTTCCGGGCCGGGCGGCCTCCCGCCCCTCGGGACATCCACCCGTAACGACCCCACGCTCCGGCGAGCGGCGTTCCTCTACGCCGCGATGGCGGCTGGTGCGATCCCGCTCGCGGTCTATTCCTTCGGTCTGAACGGCACGACCTTTCTCTCGAATCTTCCGACCGCGTCGATCGACCTGAGCTTCTCGTTCACCCGGATGCTCATCGCCTACCTCCTTTCCCTGGGCTTCGCGCTCGCGTATGGGTACTACGCATCGACGCACCGAACGGGCGAACGCGTGATGATCCCCGTGCTCGACATCCTGCAGTCCATCCCGATCCTGGGGTTCTTCCCGGTGGCGATCGTCTTCTTCGTCGCGCTCACCCCGGGGAGCCCGATCGGGGAGAACCTCGCCTCGATCTTCCTCATCTTCACCTCCATGGCCTGGAACATGGTCTTCGGCGTGTACGAGTCGCTGAAGACCCTGCCGAACGAGCTCCGAGAATCGGCGGACTCCTTCGGCTCGCACGGATTCCAGCGGCTGCGTCGGGTGGTGCTCCCGGCGACGGTGAATCGGCTGGTGTACAATTCGGTGCTCTCGTGGACGGCCGGCTGGTTCTTCCTGGTCGAGGCCGAGATCTTCACGACGAGCGGCACGAGCCCTCTTCCCGGGATCGGGAGCTATCTCTCCCTCGCGGCCGCGAGCGGGGGAGCGGGGGCATTCCTCGCCGGGATCATTCCACTGATCGTCCTCATCGTAGTGCTGGACATCGGGGTCTGGCGGCCCCTTGGTCGCTGGGCGGAGCGGTTCCGGTACGATCAGGCGTCCGCCGGTGGAACGATCGCCGAGCACGCCACCGAGGGACCGCGACGGTTCCGGCGCGCCGCGGCGTACGTGACCCGCGGAGTCCGTACGGGGGTTGCGCGGGTGAGTTCTCCGTTCGTCCAATTCGCCGCGTACACCTCCCGCCCGATCCGAGCCCGGGTGGGTAAGCCGTTCTTCCGGACGGCCGTCCATTACGTGGCCCTCGGAACGCTCTTGGTCGTCGTATGGCTGATGCTGATCGCGCTCGGAGTCGAGGTCTACGATGTGTTCTCGGGAGCGATCCTCCCGAGCGTACGGGACCAGATCATCCTCCTGCCGGTCGCGATGGGAGCCTCCACCCTTCGCGTGGTGACCGCCTACCTCCTCTGCCTCGCGATCGCTCTACCGCTCGCGGCGTACCTCGCCCGGAGCCCCCGCGCAGCGCGCGCCGGGCTGCCGATGGTCGAGATCATCGCCTCCTTCCCCGCCACCGCGCTGTTCCCGGTGATCATCTTCCAGCTCGTGCCGTACATCACCCCGCAGGTCGCGGCGATCGTGATGCTGATGACGGGGATGATCTGGTATCTCTTCTTCAACCTGCTCTCGGGAATCCGATCCGTTCCACCGGATCTCGAGGAGGCCGCGCGGTCGTTCGGTCTCGATCGTCGCAAGATGTTCCGCCGGGTCATCTTGCCCGGAACGTTCACGGCGTTCGTGACCGGCTCGATCACCGCGTTCGGCGGCGGCTGGAACACGCTCATCGTAGCGGAGTACCTGCAGGGCGGGAGCCATCTGTTCCAGGTCTTCGGGATCGGGCAGCAGATCGATCTGGGCTACGTCGCGCAGAACGGGCAGGGGCTGCCGCTGATGGTCGCCGCCCTCCTCCTCCTCGTCGCGACCGTGATCGCCATCAACGAACTCATATGGAAACCGCTGTACCGAAAGTCGATCGACAAGTACCGATACGATTGATGGCGGACGCGCGACGAGGAGGGGACCAATGGCGCTGATCGAGGTCCGGCATGTGGACAAGAGCTACCCCGGCCGGCACGGGATCATGATGATCATGCAGGACATCAGCTTCGAGGTCGCCGACTCCGATTTCCTCGCCATCGTGGGGCCGTCCGGGTGTGGAAAGTCGACCCTCCTTCGGCTGATCCAGGGGCTCGATCACACCACGGCCGGCGAGATCCGCTTCCGGGATCGCCCCGTCGCCGGAGTGGTGCCCGGCATGGCGATGGTGTTCCAGAATTTTGCCTTGTATCCGTGGCTGACGGTCCAGCAGAACGTCGCCTTCGGGGTCGAGGCGATGGGCTGGGACGCGTCGCGCGTCCGTACGGCCGTCGAGCGGTACATCTCGGTGACGGGTCTCGTCGGGTTCGAGGAGGCCTACCCGCGGGAGCTCTCGGGGGGCATGCGCCAGCGGGTCGGGCTGGCACGCGCCCTCGCGGTGGAACCGGCCGTCCTGTTGATGGACGAACCGTTCAGCTCGCTCGACCCGCTCACCGCGGAGGGACTGCGCGAGGAGGTCCTCCAGCTCTGGAGGGAACCCCAACTCCCGCCGGACGCCGTGCTCCTGGTCACCCATAACATCGAAGAGGCGATCCTCCTCGCCGACCGGGTCCTCGTCCTTTCGCACCGACCCGCGCACGTTCTCGCGGAGGTCCGGATCGACCTTCCTCGACCCCGCGATCGGAAGTCGGAGGCATTCTACGAGCTGACGGACCGAGTCTACTCCCTCATCACCGAGGGCCCGAATCCTCCCGCCGGAGCCCTACCCAAGAGCGAGGCCCTCCCGAGCCCGCCGGGTTCGCGACCGCCATAACGCGAATGCTTATAGACCGAATTTCCGTGAGTTAGCCACCCTCGGAGAAGTAGCGTGCCGACGACCTACCCCAAGTGCTCTCCCAGCGAGATGACGGGCCTACTGGTCCTGCTCGATTCCCACAAGGGGGACGAAGATGTGGCCCGCCTCGCCGACGATCTCGATCTGGAGATCGACGAGATCCTCCCGTCGCTCGACTACGCCGAGGTCCTCGGCTTCGTCCAGGTCGACGACGGACGTGCGACCTTGACCGATACGGGACGGCGCCTCCTCGCGGGCACGATCCGGGAGCGCAAGGCGTTCGGTCTCTAGCAGCTCCGCCGGACGACGCTGTTCCGAACCCTCATGCGCGCCCTCGAGAACTCGCCGGAACACCGCCTTACCGATGCGCAGCTCATGCGTCTCGTGGAGTTCACGACCGCTCCGTCGGATGAGGTCGTCCAGAACATCGTGAACTGGGGGCGATACGCCGAGCTCTTCCGGTACGACTCGGACGACCATCTCGTGGTCGCGATCCGTCGGTCGGCTCCCCCGCGGTCTCCCCCCACGGCCGCGAGCTCCCCATCGAGCACCGGATCGGCCGCCTCCACCGCGGCCAGTGTGTCGGGCCGGACTCCCCCCCGGACCGAGTCGCGGATGATCGCCGTCGCCTGAAATCGACGCCGCGCCCCCGAAATCCAAGCTCCCTTTCGTAGAGGTGGGCGGGACGTTTATACCCGCCTCGCGCTCGTCTTCCCGAGGAATGCACCATGCCGAACATCGTGAAGATCCTGGGGATCTCCGGAAGCCTCCGCAAGCAATCCACGAACACCGGCCTGCTGCG
>JAKAZU010000074.1 GCA_021826525.1 Thermoplasmata archaeon | reverse complement strand
GAGGCTTCGGCCGGGGCGATGGTGGGGATCGAGAGGGCCAGGTAGGCGGCGCAGTAGAACCCGGCCAGGATCTCGCCGCGCCGCTCCTCGGGGGTGACTCGGTCGATCAGCGTGACGCTGCCCATGAAGGTGAGGCCCACGGAGACCCCGAGCCCGGCGCTCACGAGAACCATGAGCGTCCAGAGGGTGAGCGGGAGGATCAGAACGAGGGCGACGAGAGCTCCGAGCAGCAACGGAAACCCGACCAAAAGGGCACGGCGATCATGGATCTGGGCGGTGGCCAGCTGGATAGCCGCGGCCATCCCGAACATGAGCGCGACGAACGCTCCGGCCGCCAAGGGACTGGAAATGCCGAGGTCGCTACGCAGGTACGATGGCATGAGCGCGGCGAAGAGTCCGTAGATGGCGTAGCAGGCCGCGACAGCGCCGGCCGCGACCCAGAACCATCGTCGAAGCGCCGGTGGCACGGAGATGCGTTGGATCTGGATTCGAAAGGTCGAGCCGAGGGCCGCGGCGGTCTCGGGGGTGACGTAGACGGCGAAGAGCCCGATCATGCTCGCGAGGACCGGTAGGAGGTAGACGAGTTCCATGGGGTAGGGGGCGTACTGGACCAGGAGGCCGCTTAGGACGACACCGATCGCGAATCCACCGAAGTTGGCCGCCACCGCCACGCGCGCGACGTGGTGCTGATCCCGGTATGGTTCGAGATCGCTCATCGCGGCGGTCGCTACGGAGGTGGTGACTCCCACTCCCATTCCCGAAGCGGCCCGAGCGAGCCCGAGCGAGACCACCCCTCCGGCGAACGCGAAGCCCGCGGCGCCGACGGCGGTGAGGATCATTCCGAGGTAGAGCATTCTCCTTCGACCTACCCGCTCGGCCTGAGGGGCCACGAAGAACAGCGTCAGGAGCACTCCGGCCGTGTACGCGCCAAACACGAGCCCGAGGATCCCCGAGGAGAATCCGAATTGCTGCTGATAGATGGGGTAGAGCGGGGTCGGTACCGCGGCCGCGAACGCGGTGACCGCGAGGACGTAGGCGGTCCAACGGAACGCTCCACGGGGTCCCCGGATCATGACCGAGCGTAGTCCCTCGGATCTCCCCGGAGCGCCCTGTACGTCCACGACCCGCCTCCCGCCTCCGACGCCGGAAGCACAGCGCCAACGGCCATATGCGCTCCACGGGCCCCGCGGCGACGCTCCCCCTCCGTGTAGAGCCCGGGCCGTGCAGAGTCCTCCTCAGCCGCCGAATCGCGCTCGGCGCCGGGAGGAGCGAGGGTGATGGCTATATTCACGCACCGGCATCCGATGGTCGGAGTTGCCGGGCCTAGGTCCGGAGGACCCGCAGGATGAAGACCGAAGCGAAGAAAGTCTGGATGGACGGCAAGCTCGTCGACTTCGCGGACGCCAAGTCCCACGTGCTCGGACACTCGCTCCACTACGGGGTCGCCGTGTTCGAGGGGATCCGGGCCTACCCGACGGCACGGGGCGTGGCCATCTTCCGGCTGAAGGAGCACGTGGAGCGATTCCTGGCCTCCGCTCGCTTCTACTTCCTGCCGGTCCCGTACAGCGCCGCGGAGATCGAACAGGCGATCATCGAGACGACGGCGGCGAACGACATCGTCCCGGCGTACATCCGCCCCCTCATCTACCGCGGCGAGCCCGGCCTCGGCGTGAAGAACCTGACCGGCAAGGTCTCGCTCACGATCGGGATCATCCCGGCGAGCAAGTACCTCAGCGCCACCTCCGACGAGGGCGTCAAGACGAAGATCTCCCCGTTCCGCAAGCCCCGATCGGATGCCATTCCCGCGTGGGCCAAGGCGGCGGGCAACTACCTCAACAGCTATCTCGCCGGCATCGACGCGCTGAAGGAGGGATACGAGGAGGCGATCCTCCTCGACGCGCTCGGCCACCTCGCCGAGGGGACGGGAGAGAACATCTTCATCGTCCGGAACCGGAAGCTCTACACCCCCGGGCCGGAATCGGACATCCTCATGGGCGTCACGCGCGACTCCATCATCCGGATCGCTCGGGACCTCGACTACGAGGTCGTCGAAAAGCCCCTGTCGGTCAACGAACTGTACTCGGCGGATGAGGCGTTCTTCTCTGGTACGTACGCCGAGATCGCCCCGATCCGGTCGGTCGGGCAGTACGCCATCGGCAACGGCAAGGTCGGTCCCGTGACCCGGGACCTCTCCGAGGTGTACTACCGGGCGGTGAAGGGCGAGGAGAAGAAGTACGCCGGCTGGCTCACGCTCGTCCCGAAGCTCTCGACACCGACCGTGCGGTCTCGGGCGTAGCCCGCGAGGAGCCCGATGCCGTTCCCGCCCTCCGTGCGCTCGCTGCCGAAGACCCAGCTCGCCGGCATCGACGTCTACGTCCACGATGACGGACGGACCCAGATCCTGTTCATGGAGCTCGGGAAGGACCGGACCGAGGTCGTCGTGCCCACCCACACCCACGACGTCGAGTGGGGGATCGTGGTCGAGGGTCGGATCGAGATGACGATCGATGGTCGGACCGAGTCCCACCTCGCCGGGGCGACGCATCTCATCCCCGCCCACGTGCCTCACAGCTTCCGGTTCACGCCCGGCACCTCCAGCGTCCACTACTTCATCGAGAAGCGCGTCGCGCTGCCGGCATCGGCGCCGAGTCCCTGACGGGACGGGCTATGCCTTGGGAATCCCCGCGCAGTGGCCGAGGTGGACCGAGGGGTCCGGCCTCCAGACGAGCTCGATGCGAATGCCGTCCGGCCCACGCAGGTAAAGCGAGCGAGAGTCCTCGCGCTCCTTCTCGCCCGTGATCACGACCCGGGAGCGCTGCACCCGGCTCTTGAGGCCCGTCCATTCGCTCACGCGCAGCGCGAGGTGGTCGACACCCCCGACGGCCTCCTTGTCCTTGGCGTCGTGCAGGCCGAGCACCTGGTCCCCGAACATGAGGTAGGTGTGGCCGTCCCCGTCCCCGAGGACGTCCATGCCCATTTGCTCGACGAAAAAGCGCCGGGCCTTCTCCCGATTCTTGACCCGGAGATCGATATGGTCGAAGCCCATCAACCCGAATTCGCGTAGATGGGTCTTCGGTGGCATCGATATCTCCATCCCGGCCGAGGACGGCGTGGTATTTGGGGCCTCTGTCGGTTCAGGGTACACGCCGGGACCGCTCCCGCGGCCCGGATCGCGGGGGCCGCCGCGTGAGCAGGATCGCTGCGGTGATCGCAATCGCGATCACGGCCCCGACGAGCACGAGGACCTCGACGATCCAACCGGGGTAGGGGCTCGTCCCCGAGCCCGGGGATGAGAACTGGATCGGTTGACTGACATTCGACCCCGCGACCGTCACCGATCCCGATAGCGGAGCGACGTGGTAGGTGGCGTTCGTCCCGGCGGTGAATAGGTACGTTCCGTTCGTTGCGAGGACGCGGATGGTCGAAGTGAGGGACGTGTAGTTCGCCCCGCCCGTGATGTTCACGAACCAGTCGGTGCCGGCCGCGAGCCCAGCGGCTTCGAACGATACGGTGTACTTCTCGAGGGAGAAGGTGATGTTGACGGCGACGGAATCACCCGCCACCGTGACAGAGCCCACGCCCGGGCGGGGGGCCCACTCGCTGAGCGCGGCGCGCACGCGGAACGAGTAGGTCCCGTTGATGACGTGGAGCGTGATCTCGGGCTGGCTCGCGGTGACGTTCTGCCCGCTCCCGAGGACGACCGTCCACCCGATCCCAGAGGGTAAGCCGGCCTCGGAGAACACGATCGATCCGGGCAGGGCTTGGAACGGCACGTCGATGACCTGAGGGGCCCCGTCCATGGTGACGGTCCCGTTCGCCCGTACCGGCTCCCAGTGCGGATCCGCCGAGGAGATGTCGTACTCGAACGTGCCCGACGGCAGCGGGACGCTGATCGTCGGCGTGGTAGAGGAGTAACTTCCCCCGTGGCTGATGTTCACGAACCACAGCGTACCGGAGGGCAATCCACCCGCCGTGAAGTTCGCGAGATACTGTGCCGCCGGCTCGTACGACAGCACGCCTTGGACCGAGCTTCCCGCCGAGACCCCCAGGGTCCAGCCGCCCGAGGACCCGCTCGTCCACACGAGATTGTCCGCGTTCTCCCCGGTCTGGTCGATGGACTCGTAAAACGAGCGGGTGCTGGCGGTCTCGAACGTCGAGCTGCCGTACGGTAGGATCCTGGCCACCATCGAGCCGGCCGTCGGGGCCGCGAACTGCCCGACGCCCCCGGTCGGTCCTCCGACGAGGCCGAAC
>JAKAZU010000073.1 GCA_021826525.1 Thermoplasmata archaeon | reverse complement strand
GTACGGCTTGGACGGCGTCGGCCGGCGTGTGGGTAGCGAAGTACTCCTCCACCGCGGCTTCTTGGTCGATGCCCAGCATCGGAAGGCCGATCCTCAGGAATATGCTGTGGAGCGGAGAGCCGGCCCACATCTTCGAGAGCGTCGTCGCCTCGTCTCGGTACCACGCGAACAATTCGCGGCGGCTCGCCGGATTCGACGCCACGCTCGTCAGCATCGGAAACGCGGTGCCGGCCGTGACGACCGATGTCGTGATCAGGCCGAGCGCGCGGCGGACGAGCGAACCGTCGGTGAACGAGGCAAGCGCGTGCACGATCTGCACCCGCTCCCCTTCGCTCGTGGTCGCTTTCAAGCGGCGTACCAACGGATCGTACGCGGCCGATCCCTCCGCTCTCGCATAGGCCAACGCCACGGGCCCACGAAGTTCGGCGGGAAGTCGGTCGAACTCCATGAATCGGGCCCCCAGCTGCCGTGCGAATGCGGGATCCACACGGGAAAGGTTCGCCGCGAGGATCTCTCGCAGAAGCGCCGCGGAGTCCGCCTCCTTCGAACGGGGCTCGAGACCGACCCGATCGAGCTGAGCGCGAAGGAACTGGCGCATGGGTGGCACGAACGCGGGCACGTCGTACAGGGGAACGTACAGGTCCGAGAGCGCGGAAGTGAGCGAGCGCACCGGGAGTGGCTCGCTCAGGGCGCTCCCCGCGCGGACGAGATCCAAGAACCGGTCCAACGGCACGAGCTCGGCGTAGACGAACGCGTGGGTGTCCATGATGAAGCCCCATTGGTCGACCGGGGTCATCGACGGAAACTCACCCACCATCTGATCGAAGAGGGTCGAGTCGTAATGGATGCGAGCGAACGCCGCCCGATCGGGATCGATGCGCAGCCCGCTCGACGATCCCAGCGGGAGGGTGAGCTTCTCTTCCTCGAAGAGCTCGACGCGCTCTCCCGCGGACGATGAGATGCGCAACGGGATCGGCCAGACCCCCGGCGACGGACCGCCGTCGGCGCGGAAGCGTTCCTGCCGCAGGTTCAGCTTGCCTTCGGTCCAGTTCGCGTGCACGATGGGGTACCCGGGGCGGTTGATCCACTCCGCCATGATCCGCCCGACCGGCCGGTCGGATACCTCGCCGAGCGAGGCCCATAGGTCCTCGGATCGGGCGTTCGCGTACCGGTACTTCGCGAGGTAGTGGGATACGCCCCGTCGGAACGCCCCTTCGCCCAGGTACGCCTCGATCATCCGCAGAACAGCACCGCCCTTCCCGTACGTCACGGCGTCCGCATTCTCCCCGACCTCCTCGGCGGAGTTCACGGGTACGTGGACGGGGTGGCTTGCCGAGCGAGAGTCCTGCTCGAACGCCGGGACGGCCCACCGCAAGAGGAAGTGCGACCACGCCTCCTCCTGAGGATACCGCCGGCTGACCATGCGGTAGCCGACGAAGGTCGCGAAGCTCTCGTTGAGCCAAAAGTCGTCCCACCACGCGGCCGTCACCAGATTCCCGAACCACTGGTGGGCGATCTCGTGCGCGAGGACGAGCAGGATCTCCCGACGCGCGCGGACGCTCGTGGTCGGATCGACGAGCAGCGCATCCTCCCGGAAGGAGATCGCCCCCCAGTTCTCCATCGCGCCGGCCCAGAAGTTCTCCACGGCGACCAGGTCGAGCTTCGAGAGCGGGTAGGGCATGGCGTAGTACTCTTCGTAGGCCGCTAGGAGCTCGGTCGCCCGCTCGGCCGCGTATCGACCTGCGGGGGAGCGACCCGGGGACGTGGCGACCGTGACCGGCCAGCGGTCGCCCGGGACCGTGAGCGCCTCGAACGGACCAATACACAGGTACAGTAGGTACGCCGACATGGGGGGCGTAGGCTCGAAGACGAGTTCGCGTCGTCCGTCGATCTTTCGCTCGGTCTGGGGAGCCGTGTTGAAGATGACCCGGGCGTCCTCCTCCACGGTCAAGGTGAGTCGGTAGACGGTCTTCACCGACGGATGTTCGAACGAAGGCAGGATTCTGCGAGCGCCGGTCGGGAACGACATGGTCGTCAGGACATATCCTGGACCGGAGGGCGAGACATACATTCCCACGAGCGAGTTCGGTTCGGCGGTGCCCCGGTAGGCGATCTCCAGTCGATGGGGTCCGGCCGGGATCCCGGGGAACTCGAGCGTCCCGTGCGCGCGATCTACGCGATAGGTAGTCGGTGCACCATCGAGGGTCGCAGATTCGATGATCAGTTGGGCCGCGTCGACCAGGAGGGGATCCGGAGCCTCCCCGATCGCGATCGCCACCCTTCCTGCGAACGACTTTTCGTGGTATCGGACATCGAGCGCCCAGTCGATCCCTGCGATCCGCATCGCCCCTCCCTACCCGGTCGACAACTTATCCCCTCGCCAGAACCCGGCGGACCTTTCCCTCGCAGTGGGGGCGATCCCGCTGAGCCAACCAGCGACTCCGCCGGGGGCGTCCGAGGGACCGATCGGCGTGCGGTCCCTGGCCGGTCTGCGAGCTCGCGGGTCCGACAGGCTTTCATCTCTGCGAGCGCCACCCGGTGGGAACCCGGCCCGGCCGGGATCGACATCGCTGTGGATGCTCGCGAGGTTGCAATGTCTACCGAGACGCTGAACGAGGATCACCTCACCGACGGCGTGATCGACCTACACGTCCAGGTGAAGGATCCTGCGGACCCGGCGCGAGGCCGCGTTCCGCAGTACCACTACACGATCACGCTCCACGGATCCGAGGAGGAGATCGGGACCATTCGTTTGAGGATCGGAGAGCACCCCGCCCTCCTCACGGCGGGGCACGTAGGGTACTTCGTAGCCGAGGGCTCCCGGGGCCGGCACTTCGCGGAGAGGGCCTGCCGGTTGCTGGGGCCGGTGGCGCTCGATCATGGGATGACGAGGATCATCGTCACGTGCGACCCGGAGAACGCGGCCTCGCGCCGGACCTGTGAGCGACTCGGGGCGCACTTCGCCGGGATCTTCGAGGTGCCCACCGATCATGAGATGTATGCGAAGGGCGCGCGGGCGGTCTGCAGGTACGACTGGGTACTGAACCCCGAGAGTTGAGCGCGCCCGACGCGCCTCGACCCTCACTCCTCGAACACGAGCGAACTGCCTCGGATATCGAGGCGGATGGGCTTCCTCATCAGGCCGAGCGACCCGAGCGCGTGCTGGACGTCGTGCTGGCGTTCGGGAGGCACGACGAAGAAGAGGAATCCACCTCCGCCCGCACCCATGAGCTTGCCTCCGAGGGCCCCGTTGCGCTTCGCGACGGCACACCACTCGTCGATGGTCGGGCTGGTGACGCCCTCCGAGAGCCGTCGCTTGAGCTCCCAGTTCTCCTCCATCAGCCGACCGATCTCGGGAAGATCGAGTTTCTCGATGGCCACGGCGGTCATGAGGGCAAGATCCTTCATCGTTCGGTACTCGTCGAGATGACTCTCGACAGCGCTCGCTTGATGCACATGGATGGTCGACGAGGGTCGCTCGACCCCCGTGAAGAAGAGCATCAGGCTCTGATTCAGGGTCTCGAGCGCATCGTGGTCCACCTGCAGGCTTTGAACCGAGACCGTGTCGTCCCGGTCCACCTGGATGAGATTCAGGCCGCCGTAGGCCGCCGTGTACTGGTCCTGGACTCCGCCCGGCTCGTGAAGGATCTCGCGTTCGATCCGGACCGCCTCGCGCGCGAGCTGCCGGGGACCGACGCGGTCGCCCCGCCACGAGTGGAGCGCGTTGAGGACCCCGACCGCACAACTGCTGCTGGAACCGATCCCCGTGCCGCGGGAGGGCATTTGGGTCGCCGTGATGACCTGAACCCCGCTCGGGATCTGGAGCAGGCGCATGGCCTCGCGGATCGAGCTGTGGGCGATCTCGTCGATGCTCTGCCGGGCATCTTCGGTGACTCGGTAGCTCACGCGGATCTCGGAGGGTACGAAATTCTCCGCGACCATGACGTAGATCCCTTTGTTGATCGATCCCGCGACGCAAGCACCGCCTCCGAATTTCCGGTAGTACTCCGGGAGGTCGGTGCCCCCGCCCGCGAACGTGACCCGAAAGGGCGTCTTCGAGATTACGGCGGTCTTCCCCGACATGAACTCGCCTCGCTACGAGCCCCGCTAGGAGACGGGGGCCTTATCGAAATAGCGGCCGGCACCCCGGCCCGTCGTCCGAGCTCGCGCCCGTGCCGTCGCGGGCTTCCGTTCCCCGGTTCGACGCCTTCGGCGCACGGGGTTCTCGGGGCTACGGGGCCGGCTCAGAGCTTCTCCACCA
>JAKAZU010000072.1 GCA_021826525.1 Thermoplasmata archaeon | reverse complement strand
AGCCCCGACGCCGGGTCGTCGCCGTGCGCATGCGGGTACCGCCGCTCGTGCTCCGCCCACTCCGCAGCGAGGCCGGGCTCCTTCGAGACCTCGCGCCACCACTCCGACCAGGAGCGCGCGTCGGCCGACTCCGGAGTGCGGGCCCGTCGGTGCCGGATCTCCCGGGCGAGTCGCGCGATCCGGCCGCGGCCCGCCGGATGGGCCGGTAGGCTGTCCCCGTTGAGGAAGAGGGCTCCCGGTCGCAGGCGCCGGCCGAGCCCCCGATAGAAGCGTCGAAGCTCGGGCGGTTTCAGCCAGTGGAGCGCCGTCGTCGACACGGCCGCATCGAACCGTCCCGCGGGAAGCCCACGGCCCCAGTCCGGGGCGCGCAGGTCGGTATCGACCCAGGTCATCCGCCCGCGGACCGAGCCGAGTCCATGCCGGCCGATCGCGAGCAAGACCGGATCGTGGTCCATGGCGACGACCCGCGCGCCTGGGCACCGGGCGAGCACGCGCTCCGACAACGAGCCGGTGCCGCAGCCGATGTCCAGCACCCGGAAGCGGGAACGAAAGGCGACCGACAGAATCTCGGTCATCGCCGAAAATCGCTCTTCGCGTTCCGGGATGTGCAGCGTCTGCATCGCGTCCCAGCTCGCTCGAAGTGCCCTCCAGTTCGGAGCCGAGCCTCGACCACCCACGCGTGCCATGACATCGGATGCAGCGGCGAGGAGATACGCTTGACTTGCTCCGACCGGGTTCAGCCGTAGGACCGGAAATCTACAACCCCGGGAGCGTGACGACGGCCCCGAATGGAACGCCGATCGCCTGCGGCATGACCCACAGCACCGGGAACGGAGGCGCCCGGTCGGGAAAGGTTCCCTGTCCATCCGTCAGATAAACGAGCCCGGTCGGCGCGATCGAGCCGGTGCGCGCGGCCCATTCGAACGCGGGCCGGAAATCCGTGCCGCCGCGCCCGTGGAATTCGAGCGGAACCGGGACTCCCGGCCGGAGGTCGCGGACCGCGCGGACGGCATCGTCCGCCTCGATGACGACGAGACGCCCCGATCCGCCCACCAGATCGGCGATGCCTTGGACCTCGGAGAGGAATGCGCGCGCGCCCGCCGGATCGATGGAACCGGAGGTGTCGATCGCGATCGCGAGGGTGCCCACAGAGCGGGTTCGAGTGCCCGGGAGGATGAGCCCGACCGAAAGATAGCGTCGGCTCGGTGGGATCCAGGAGTAGTCCTGTGCGTACGCACGCTGCAGGAAGCGGACCAGCTCCGATCGCCAGTAGAGCTGCGGGCGGCCGATGGAGGCGAGGATCTCTTCGGCCGCCTCTCGGCCCTCCCCCGTGTAGGCCATCGACTGCGCCGCGAGCACGATCCGGTCGCGCCAGCGCTCCCGCAGGTCGCGGCCCGAGCTCGCCTCCCCGGACGGTTCCTGCCAGCACTCCGCGATGTCCGCGACGATCGCGTCCTCCGGTGGGTTCTCTTCGGGCGGCGGCAGGAGGGCGTAGATCTCTTCGGTCGAGCGATCCCGTGCGAGATCGACCGATGCCTTGAGCGGCAGGACCTCGCGGTAGTCGTAGGCGCTCCGAAGGAACAGTGGAACGAGGGAGAGATCGCTCGCGCTCTGCCACTTGCGCGCGTCGCGCCCTTCGCCTCGCCACGGGTGCCCGAGGGCCCAATGCAGCAGGACGTGGAGGAAGTGGCCCTCGAGTCGCATCGGGGGCGCCGTTCGAACGAAGTCGGGGCGGTAGTGTAGGACCCGACCGTCGCACGCGATGCTGCGTACCGTCCTCGACTCCTTCCAAGGTATTCCGAGTGCGAGCACGCCGAGGAACGGGTTGCGCATGAGGAAGTGGAAGCGCGCGCCCTCCAGGATCCGCGCGGCTTCGAGATCGAGAGTCGGCTCGACGGGTGCGGCGAGGGGCGACCCCGGCCCACGAGAGGGGCGCGCCGCGCGAGGGCCGGACCGCCGTCGCGCTCGGGCCATCAGCCCAGCGCCTCGACGTTCTGCGCCGCCCACGCGCGGAACGCCGGCTGCTGGGCGGCGGAGGGATTCGCGCGCACCAGGTCCCGGACGAGAAGTACCTCGAGCTCGCGGAGACCGTTCTTGCCGAGCGCTTGCGCGTATCCGATCATGCGCGGCACTCGGCCCTTCTCGCGCGCGTAGCGAGCCACGAGCCCGGTGACGACCGCGTAGCCCGTCGCGGGGTCCGGCGGGATCAGGTCGGCCCCGGCGATGATCTTCTCGAGACGCGGCCGCGCGTTGAGCGACTTGCGGAAGAGATCGAACTCGGTCGCGGGACCCGCTCCGACGCATCCCTCGATCGCCGCTCGCATCTCCCGGTCTCCGAGATCGAGCGCGAGGACTCGGCTGACCATCTCCCAGGTGCGTGGGCAGGGGTACGCCTTCGAGCTCCCCGGTGACTGGGAGAGAAGCGTGGGCCGGAACTCCAGGAATGCGATGACGGACGGATCGATCCCGGCGCCGAACGCCCAGCTCTTCCAGCTCTCGAGGTCGGGAACGAGTTCGAGGTGTTCGAACCGGGAGAGCAGCGCGGAGGGCATCGCATGAGCGATCGACTGGTCGCTCTCCCGGTTCCCGGCCGCGACCACGTACCAACCCGGAGGAAGGGAGTACTCTCCCACCTTGCGGTCGAGAACGAGCTGGTAGACGGATGCTTGTACGAGCGGAGGAGCCGCATTGAGCTCGTCCAGGAACAGGATCCCCTTGCCGCCCGATGGGAGGAACTCCGGGGGCGCCCAGCGGACCTTTCCCCGATACGGCACCGGGAGCCCGCGGAGATCGACCGGATCCATTAGGAGCATCCTCAGGTCGATGACCCGTAGGTTCCCGGCCTCCGCGATCTGGCGGACGATCGAACTCTTACCGACGCCGGGGGGCCCCCAGATGAAGATCGGCGGCCACTTCGCCTCCAGATGCGCCTCGAGCACGCGACGCAGCTCCGGAGCCGTGACTCGACCCCCGTACTCTCCCGCGGAGAGCCCGGCCTCGTCGAGTGCGGTGGCGAGCGAACCGGGGCCGCTCACGGATCCTCGGTGTCCCCGGCGCGCACGTTGGGGAGCTCTTCGGTCAACGCCATCGTCACGAGCTCCGTAGAGAAAGCGCTTCGCAGGCGATCGCGGGCGCGGGCACAGCGGGCCGCGAAGGCGTTCGCCTCCGCCGCGAGCGCGGGCATCGCGTGGCCGACGTAGCTGCCCAGCGTGGCCGCGAGGCCGGTCGGGAGATGCGCGCCATCGGCGTCGAGCTGGAAGTACAGACGGCTCGGAGAACCATCCCACGACATATCCCCGAGGCGGGGAAAACGCAGGAAGCGCAGTTCGACGCCGTCCGCGTACCGGATCGTTCGCCCGCGCAGGGCCGATTCGATCGGTCCCCTCGGGAGATCGTGCACAAGGGCCCGGAAGAGGCGGGCATCTTCCTCGCTCGGGACCTTCACGGCCCCTCCAGGAATGTCGATCTGCGGAGGAATGGGCTCGATGAGGGAATCGAGCATCTTGGCGAACCCCGCCACCCCAGCCTCTCCTGGACGGATCCCAACGGAGTCCTCGTCGGGCACGATGGGCGACTCCTCGGCGAGGTCGGCGAGGAAGGGCTTGAGCTCCTCGAAGCGCCCGGCGATGCGTTGGCAGCAGCCGACCCACCGGGCGAGCCATACCGAGGGGGAGGCGGCGGTCGCGGCCGCATCGAGCGTGGAGGCGGGGACGTCGGCGATGGCCGTAACCGAGGCCCACGGTGCATAGCGTCGGCCGACCTCGATCGCCTGTACTGCGAGGACCAATTCTCGAAGCTCCGCGAAGAACCGTTCCGCAGTGTCGGTCTCGCCGGCTTTCTCTTCGTAGAAGCTGATCAGCGCGGGCTTCGTCCAGGCGGATTCGCCTCCCTCCCCGGAGAGATGCGCGAGCCAACGGATCAGTCCCGGCCCAACCTCGAGCGAGCGGATCGTGCGATCCGCTTCGATCCAAGCTCCGGCCCCCTCGGATGCCGGAAGGCCGTGGGAGGTCGACGCCTTCGAGGGAGGCTCGGGCACGCCGACCTCCTCAGGCGACGCGGGCGGACGCGGGTCCAGAGGAGCCCTCGCGCAGGAACTTGATCCCCACCACGATCACCCAAAGGAGCGCGGGCGCGACGACGAGCCGCTCCCACCCGCCGTGACCGAGGAACCAGGAGAGGTTGAGGCCGAACATGACGAGCGCGATCGCGGTCACGAAGAATCCCACGATCGACGGGATCGTCCAAGCGTGCCAACGGGGGTCCTTCCAGCTGGCGAG
>JAKAZU010000071.1 GCA_021826525.1 Thermoplasmata archaeon | reverse complement strand
GAAACGGATCGGACGAACCATCCGGATCGCCCGCTCGCACGGGGGACGATCTCCCTGCCCCGAGCCCGGGCGTTGACGGCCGGCCTCTTCATCGCGGGAGTGGTAGTGGTCGTGCCGATCCTTCCGGCCGTCCCGGCGCTCGGAATCATACTCGCGTTCGCGGTCGGCGCCCTGCTCGCCTATGAGTTCCGCTTCAAAGCGCGCGGCTTCGTGGGGAATCTGGTCGTCGCCCTGCTTACGGGGCTGGTCTTCTTGTACGGTGGAGCCGCCGCGGGCGCCCCGCTCCTGATGGCTCCGTTCGCGGCCATGGCGTTCTTCGCGACGCTGAGCCGCGAGGTGATCAAGGACATGGAGGATGTTGCGGGCGATGTCGACCGACGGACGCTCCCGCAGACCCACGGCCTTCCCTTCTCCTCGGTCGTGGCGCGCTCTGCGGTCGGGGTGGCGATCGCCGTCAGCGCGGTACCGTTCCTCTGGTTCCTGCCTGTCGGGAGTGTCGCCGGAATTATGTACCTCGGCCTGGTCCTCGTGGCCGATGCCGTCTTCGTGGTCTCGATCGCCTATCTCCCCGCGCGCCTTCACTGGGAGCAAACGATGAGCAAGGTCGCGATGACGGTCGCGTTGTTCGCCTTCCTGGCGGTGGCGTTCCGGTGACGCCACCTCCGGCCGCGGGCCCGGTCGAACGGCGTCTCGCGGAGCGCGTCGCGGCCGGTCCGATCCACCTGACGCTCATCGACCCGGATCGCTCCGACCCGGAGCGTGCGGCCGCGATCGCCCGGGAGGCGGCCGGGCTCGGCTCCGACGCGATCATGCTGGGAGGCTCGACCGGGATCTCTCGGCAGAGGATGGAGGCCGTCGCCCGCGCGGTCCGCGCGGCGGTCGAGGTGCCCACCATCATCTTCCCGGAGGGCCCCGGCTCCCTCTCTTCCTCCGCGCACGCGATCTTCTTCATGAGCCTCCTCAACTCCCGCAACCTCGATCTCGTCATTCGCACCCACGCCCGGACCGCCCTCTCCGTCCAGGCGCTCGGCATCGAGCCGATCGCCATGGGCTACCTCGTGATCGCCCCCGGGATGCGGGTCGGCGAGGTGGGCGAAGCGGACGTTGTCGCCCGGGAGGACCTCGCCGGCGCCCAGGGCTACGCCCTGGCGGCCGAGTATCTCGGGATGCGCTGGATCTACCTCGAGGCAGGCTCCGGCGCTCCCGCACCGGTCCCGGCCGCGATGGTCCGCGCCGTCCGATCCGTCCTGTCCGTACCCCTCATCGTGGGCGGCGGGATCCGCTGCGGGGCCGACGCGCGAGCCCTCCTCGAGGCCGGGGCGCAGGCGCTCGTCACGGGCACGATCACGGAGACCGACGGCGTTTCGCGAGAGTTCCGGGAGATCCTGGCGGAGGTTGGGCGCGCCCGTGGCCGCTGAGAGCCCGGCACCGGGGGAGACGCCCGGCACGAAGCCGCACAGCGCCTCGCACCTGTTCCTGCGGGCTCCCAGTCCCCCGGTCGCGATCGGGCTCCTCGTCGTTCTTTCCTTCGCCCTCGCCGGGATCCTGGCGGCCCCGGGCGTATCGGTCTCCTCCTATCTCGAACTGGTCGCGCTCGCCTTCCTCGTGCCGGCGCTCATCACCGCCTTCGGCACGACCCCGCTCGCCAAAGCTCTCGGCGGCCGGATCGAGCTTCCTCGCAGCCTGTTCCTGGTCGTGATGACCCTCGCGCTCGAGATCCCCTTCGCCCTCGTCGGACGGGGCGTCCAGCTCCTGGCGCCTTCGCTGGGGGTCTCCCTGATCGCGCTCGTGTTCGTGGTCCAGGGGCCGACGCTGTGGTTCCGGCACATGAGCCTCTATGGCCTCTCGAGCCCGAGCCAATCGCGATCGCTGCCGGTGTCGCTCTTCCAGCCGGTGCTCGCGATCCTCCTCGCGTCGATCGTGTTCCCACCGGCGACCGTCTCGCTTGCGTTCTCCGCGCTGGTCTACCTCGTGCTCGGGTTCGTCTGCGTCCTATTGTTCCTGCGGGCGGTGGACCGCCCGCTGCGCAAGGAGTTCGACAGCTCGGGCCTCGCGATGATGCGCCCGCTGCTCGACCACGTCAACCGTCGCGACCCGGCGGCCACCCAGAAGCTCGAGGAGTTCTTCCTGAAGAGCGCGATCCCGATGAACCTGCGCGTCAGTCTCATCGGGTTCTTCGCGGGGGGCCGCGCGCGCGCGACGATCGCCCTGCCCACGGTCCACCCCGGCCCCTTCGGAGCGCTCGGCGCGAGCGATCTGCCTCGCAAGCTCTCCGAGCGGCTCGGGCCGGACGCGGGCGTGGTGTTCGTTCCCCACACTCCGTGCGACCACGACGTCGATCTCCCCTCCGAGGCCGAGGTCGCCAAGGTCGGCGATGCCTGCCAGAGACTGTTCGCGGAGATGGCCCCCGGGTCCGTGGCCCTCGCGAGCCCTCTCGTCTCTCCCTACCCGGGCAGCTTCGCCCGCGCGCAACTTCTGGGCGACGTCGCGCTGGTCGTGGTCTCCCAGGCGCCCGCGCCGACCGATGACATCGCGCTCTCCATCGCGGACCGGATCGTTCGAGAGGTCCACTCGGAGGGCGGACCGATCGTGGCGTTGATCGACGCGCACAACTCCTACATCGTGGACCGCGGGGACGTCCAGTACGGCACGCCGACCGCCGAGAAGCTCGTGGCGGACGCGAAAGCCGCCGTCCGGGCGGCCGTCGCGGCGGCTCGTCCCGGGCCGATCGAGATCGGGGTCGCGGCGAAGACCGACTACGACCTACCGCACCAGGGTATCGCCTCTCAGGGGCTGCGGACGCTCGTGGTCCGGGCGGCCGACTCCACTTCGGCCTACCTGCTCATCGATGGGAACAATCTGAACACCGGCATGCGCGATCCGATCGTCCGGGCGCTCGAGGGGGTCGTCGACGTAGCCGAGGTCATGACGACCGATAACCACGTGGTGCACGAATCCGACGGTTCGACCAACCCGATCGGGGAGAGGTATTCCGCATCCTCGATCGCGCGGGATGCGGTCGCCGTCGCGCGCGAGGCCCTCGCGAACCTGGCCCCGGTGGAGCTCCGGAGAGGGACGAAGGAGGTCCCGGGCGTCCTGGCGCTGGGTCCGGGCTACACCGCACGGCTTTTGACCTCCATCGGGGACACCGTCTCGGTCCTGGGGAACGCGCTCCTCACCACGTTCCTGCTGCTCCTCGCGAGCTCGCTGGTCGTGCTGATCGCGGTCCCCTAGATCGGAAGCTACGATGGCCGAGGGCGCGCGCGAGATGCCGGAGTCGGTGAGCCGAGCGATCGGCGATCCGGAGGGGCTGCGGCTCCTGAGCAACCTCGTATCGATCGCTCCCACGAACCTCGAGGATCCGGCTCGGGGTCGGTGGGAGAAGCCGAACTACCTGCGGGCCTCCGAGCGGATCGCGCGTGCGGCGCGCGACTTTGGTCTGGCCACCCGCATCTACGATCCCCTCGTCGCGGGCGACCTCTCGATCGATCTCCACGGTCAACCACGGCCCAACGTCCTCATCGACCTCGACGTGGGAGCGCCCCGGACGACCCTCGTGCTCGCCCACTACGATGTGGTTCCTGTGCCGCTGGAGCAACGGGCCCGGTGGAAGAGCCCGCCGTTCACCCTGACCGCGCGCGCGGACGGCCGGATCTACGGACGCGGCTCGAACGACGACCTCGGCAGCGGGGTCGTCGCCTCGCTGCTCGCATTGAAGCGCCTCGTGGACGTGCCCGATCTCCCCGCGAACGTCCGACTGCTCGTATGCTGCGATGAGGAGACCGGCGGCGAAGGAGGCATCGAGGCGATCAAGGAGCACGATGCGCGGCTCCCCTCGAACAGCCCGGAGAGGATCCTCTCGGCGGAGGTGGTGCTGATCCCGGACGGGAGCCCGCACGCGACGGCGGGTTCCTCGGGCGTCGGGTTCCTGGACGCCACCTTCGAGCGCCCCGTGCCGCTCGGCGAGACGCTCGCCTACGGGGAGGCGCTGGTCGGGCTGCATGCGCTCGCGCGGGAGTGGCGCTCCTCCCTCACGTCGCCGGACTGGCCGGACCACCAGGCCCCGGAGCCCATCATCACGGGTCGTGCGACGGTCACTCGGCTCGACTTCGGACCGGCCGCCCGCGATGCGACCCGGCTCACGCTCCTCCAAGCGCACGCCGAGAGCGATGCCGCGAACCAGATCCCCCAATCCGTGACGCTCGTCTTTGACGGACCCGGGGCGCAGCGGGCGGGTCTCGCCGCCGCGCTCTCCCCGCTGCTTCCGCCCGGGTTCCGCCTCGAACCGGCCGGAGCGAGCTCCGTTCCGATCCCGGAAGGGACCCTCGCCCTCGCGCTCATCGGAGAGAGCGGCCATGGCGGCTACCCGCACCGGGCCCGCAACCCAGTGCCGGTGGCC
>JAKAZU010000070.1 GCA_021826525.1 Thermoplasmata archaeon | reverse complement strand
TGAGAAGAGCCGCAGTTCGGGCATGAGTCGGAGGAAGGCGCGGAGGGCGCGCCAGGTGCATTGCGTCCCGAGGCGAGCGTCTTGGGGACGAGCGCCTTCGACACCGCGACCTTCGAGGTCAGAGCCTTGGCTGTGGCGGGCTTCGAAGCTGCAGTTCGGGAGGCCGTGGGACGAGCGCGATGCGGTGCTGGGGTCGATGCAGTTGCCGTCATGGTTCCAAGATTGAGTAACGGTGGCCCGGTATAAATACATTCAGACGTTTTATGTAACTCTTGTCCAAACACGTCCTACACCGTGCGGTGTTGTAACACGGCTCGGAGCCCTCCTCCAAAGCCCTAAGCCACTCTCACGCGGGCCGGAACTTTCTCGGGGCGTGTTCTCCGCTGGAGCGAGTAGAGGGCCGGAGCTCGCGGGGCAGGAAGGTGAAGAGCTGTTCATTATCCCGGAAGGGCGCAGGGTCTCGCACGAGACGGTGGGCGCCAACCGAGGCGGTAGTATCGGGGATGGGCACGAAGCTCAACTCCTCGAATCCTGCCGCCTGGAACCAGCCGCGGATGGCTGGAGTCAGGTCGGGCTCGAAGCGTCCTCGCGTCCAGATCACCACCGCACCCCCGGCGCAGAGTTCGGGGAGGTGGTCGATCGTGCGCTTGACATCCTCATCCAGGATGTTACCGAAGATCCCGCATGCAAGCACGAGGTCGGCGGGCACGGCGCCCACGTACGATCGCGTGTTCGAAGCGTCGTCCTTCACGAAGGCGATACCCCTCAGGCCCAGACGTGCTACGCTCTCGCGACCCGATGCCACCAGTTGAGGCTCCAGCTCGATGAGGCGCGCTTCGACCTCCTCCGCCCGGGGGTGGGTCGCGAGAACGCCGAGCAGATCACGCCCGTCGCCGGCGCACAGACTGAGGACGCGCACGGGGCCGGGAGGTGCCCGGTCCAATGCCTCCGCGATCCGGCTCTGCACGACTTTCAGGCGCCTCGCGTTCGGCTGATCTCGGTCGTATCCTGCGTGCCACTCTACCCACTCGCTCGTCATGATCTAGCGTCCCGCACCGTTGCGTTCAGCTCCGCCTCGCTCGGTGGTTGAGATCGAACTCGAACCGTCGATGCCCACTGCACTCGCTTCCCTTCGACGAAGTCGACCGGCGCGTCGGGGACGGGATTCTCAACCACGACGGGCCCTCTGGACCGAGGCGCGACGGAAGCAATCTGCGGCGTGGTCGTTGACCATCCCGGTGGCTTGCATCCACGCATAGGTGATCACCGGGCCCACGAACTTGAATCCTCGCTCCTTCAGCGCCATGGACAGCTCCTCGGAGAGGGGAGTCTTCGATGGAGCCGGGCCCGTGTTCTGGATGGGAACTCCACCGACGCTGCGCCATGCGAAGTCGGAAAGCCCCTCTCCCGCGTCCTGCATGGCGAGATAGGCCCGGGCACCTCGGATCGTCGCGTCGATCTTCGCTCGGGATCGCACGATGCTCGGGTCCCGAAGGAGCCGCGCCATGTCCCTTCGACCAAAGCGCGCCACCTTTTCGGGGTCGAACCCCCGGAACGCCTTCCGAAATGCCTCGCGCTTGTATAGGATGGTGGACCAGGAGAGTCCCGCTTGGAAGCCGTCCAGAATCAACGCCTCCCATAGCTTGCGCCCGTCGCGCTCGGGCACTCCCCACTCCGCGTCGTGGTAGGCGCGCATCCGCGGGTCGCTCTCGGCCCAGGAGCAGCGGCGGACCGGGGCCGGGGCGCGCCCCGTCATGTCCTCACCAAGGCGCGAACCCTCCATGCATCGGTTTCGGCAGAGAGCGAGCGACCGTGCACGCTCCTTGTCTTGGCGAGCATGGGGACCGCCCTTAGCGTCCGAACTCCGTCCGGAGGAACGCCTGCACGCGTTTCCACGCATCCACGGCCGCCTCGGCACGATACAGCTCGACGCGGGTATCGTTGAAGAACGCGTGCGGAGCTCCGGGATAGATGTGGTAGGTCAGACGCACGCCGGCTTCCTTCGCCTCCTCCGCGAACTTCGGTATCGTATCGGTGATCCGATGATCTTCGGCGCCGTAAAGCCCGAGCATGGGGCACCGGATGTGGGGGATCTGATCGGCCGGGGGAGCGTTGCCGTAGAAGATCACAGCCGCGGCCAGATCCGGGTCCGCACATGCGAGCCGCCCGGACATCGCGCCGCCGAAACAGAATCCGACGCTCGCGACCTTCCGAGGCTCAACGTCGCTCCGCCCTCGGAGGTACCGAGCCACCGCGCGGAGGTCCTGAGCGAATTTCGCGTGCTGGGCGGGGTCTTGGATCTTCATGAGTGCGGCCAGCGCGGCCCTCTTCTCCGGGGGGAGCGCCGCGATCCGCGCCTGGATCTGGGCGGGATCCCGCTGCACCTCGGGCGGAAGGCCCCGCAAGAACCCGAAGCCGGTCGCGATCGCCTCGGGCGTCAGGAGCGGCTGGATCTCTCCAGTGAAGAGGTTGGGCGCGATCGCGATGTAGCCTTCTCGGGCGAATCGTCGTGCCACATCCTGGATGTGGCGATCGGGTCCGAAGATCTCATGGATCACGATGACGGCCGGGTGTGGTCCTGTCCGCTCCTCAGGCAGCGCGAGATATGCTTCGAGGGTCCGGCCCTCTCCCGGCACCGAAATCGGGGCGTTCTGCATGTAGTACCTCTTCGGTGGGAATGGAGCATCCGGGGTATTACGGCTCCCAACCCGTGGTCGCGGGTGTCGTTCGTTTCACACGCGGTCCGGCAGAGGGCGTACCCCGAGGGTCGGAGGTAATGGCATCGGGTTCCTAAAGGGCGCGAGAAATCCCGGAGCGACCCCCGGGCGATAGAGCACTCGCGCCCGGTAGCTGCGGAACGGAGCCAGAACGTCGCCCCCACGCGTCCGCTCCACCTTCGCCTTCTTCAACGACCACTACACGGGGTTCGCCCCCCGTTGGTGATCCTCGTCATAGCCGAGATGGGGCTCCCCCGAGTGGATGGGAGGTTCGGGAGCCTACCCGAAGACCCTAGACTCTGCCGAGAGGGGCGGAGCGTAGATCGGACGCCCCTCCCGGCCCCGGGACTCGCGCGCGCGCGGAGCGAAGCGATCATCCCGCGGTAATCGAAAACACGCAGCCGCGAGTGGCGTGCCGCGTGGGGTCGGGCTTCGAGACCTCCCAGCGGCTGCCGATGCGGGTCTCCATCACCGAGCGCAATAGGCGCGGGCACATCACGCGCCCGATCTCGGTCGAGCCGTTGGTGCACGCGAAGCAGTTGGTCACGCGCACGGTGAGGGGCCGCTCTTTGAGGATCTCGAGCCGGCTCGACGTGTGCGCCTGATAGTACGATTGGAGCGAGCGCGCCACCTCCGTCGGCGTACCTCCTTCGACCTCGTTGGCGATCTGCCGGCCGATCTGGCGTGCGATCGTCTGGATGAGTTCGGGAACCTTGAGCTGGAGTTCGCGGATCCCCGTCGCGCGCATCCCGAGCCCGGTCATCTCCTTCAGGCGACGGAACGGTTCGCGCTCGCGGCCCTCCACGACGAGGAGCGTCGCGGTGTCCGGCACCTCGATCTCCACGAGCCGCTCCTCGGCCCGAACTGCCGGGATCCAGAGCCGCCGGTGGTACTCCCGCGCGAGATCGATGAACGCCCGGGCGCTCGACCAGAGGGCGACCTGCTCCTCCTCCGTTCGCCCTCCGTCATCCTCCCCGGAGAGGAACAGGAGCGTGCCCGAGCGATCGATGACGACCGCCTGGTTCGCGACGGACGTCTCGACGTGCCTGAGCTCGGTGAACCCCGCAAAGTGCTTCGCCTCGCCGAGGTGCGCTCGATCGACCTCGGTGACGACGCGGACCTTGACCCCGCGCGCATGCGCCTCCTTCAGGGCCCGGTCGACCCCCGTGTCCATGAGACGGGCGAGGGCTCCGCCGCTTACGCTGACGAGGATCAGGCGCTCGGCCGACCCGATCCGCTTGATGAGGAACCGGCGGGTCGCCTCCCGCCCCTCGATGATCGTGAACTTCCGGGGGTCGCTCTCGCCGATCTCCTCCAGGCTCTCCTGCCACCGGGCCAGGATCCGCTCGCGATCCTGCTCGAGGTGGTCGAGCCGCTCGGACGCGGTCCGGATCCACCGGTCCATGAGCGCCTCCGGCGGCAGGGCCGCGAAGCGCATGGGACGGCCCCCGGTGGCCCGTAGGAGTCCCTCCCGGGTCAGCTGCTGGATGAACCGATAGGCATCGACTCGATGGAGCGTCGTCACTCGGGCGAGTTCGGCCGCCGTCTGGGGACCCGTGCGGGTCGCCGCGAGGTAGATCCGGGCCCCCTTCTCGGGGATCCCGTGGTCCGTCAGGAGCCCGACCAGCTCCGCTCCCTGCCGCGTCACCAACCGACGAGCGGGCGGAGCGATAAAAGCACGTCGAAATCGGGCCC
>JAKAZU010000014.1 GCA_021826525.1 Thermoplasmata archaeon | reverse complement strand
TCTTGCTGGACCACGCTCCGGCGATCTTCGTCTACGGCGCGGGCCGCAGCGGGATCATCGGCCGGGCCTTCGCGATGCGCCTCGTCCAAACCGGGCTGAGGGCGTACGTCATCGGGGAGAGCGTCACGCCGATCGTGAAGCGGGGAGACACGGTCTTCATCCTCTCCGGGGGGGGCGAGAGCTATTCGAGCATGCAGACCGCCAACATCGTTCGCCGCGAGGGCGCCGAGCTCGTGGTGATCACGGCGCACGCACGGTCCAAGCTCGCCCACACGGCCACGGCGCTCATCGCGCTCGAGTTCTCCGAGGATGCCGAGCGTCCCCGTTACGCCCCGCTCGGTACGCTGTTCGAGTCGGCAAGCTTGCGCCTGACGGACGCGCTCGTAGCCGAATCGATGCGCACACGAGGAGAGACCGAAGAATCGATGCGCCGCCGTCACGCCATCATGGTTTAGACCCGCGCCGCTCCCGAATCTTTATGGGATGGGCCTCCTCCCTCGTCGGCGTGCCGAGCCGACCATCCAAACCGAAGTCGGAGACGCTCGTCCCGATCCCGACCCGCTTCTTCGTGACGAGCGGTCGCGGAATCAACAAGACGAGCGAACTCAACGCCTTCGATCTCGCCCTCCTGAAAGCCGGGATCGGGGAGCAGAACCTCGTCAGCGTATCGAGCGTCCTGCCGATCGGCATCCGGCAGATCGACCGCGCGGAGATCGCGCGAGGAGCGATCACCCATTGCGTCCTCGCCCGCCACAGCGGAGGAGAGGGCGAGGTCATCAGCGCCGGCATCGCCTTTGGGTTCCGGACCGACGGAGAGGGCGGGTACGTCGCCGAGGGCCATCTGCACGGCACGCAAAAGTCGCTCAAGGAGTTCCTGAAGTGGCGAATGGAAGAGATCGCGCACTTCCGGGGCGTGGAGCTGAAACGGATCTACTACCGGACCGAAGAGCTCGTGATCCCCATGGATCATTATGGCGTGTGCATCGCCGCGTGCGTGTTCCTTCCGTAGCCCTAAATCAGGCGCCGGAACAGGAGTTTATCGTCGAGGCTCCCCTCGATCTTGAGCTTCTGAGCGAAGATCGCCTTCATCGGGCCGATGTCCTTGCGGACGAGTCCGCGGAACGTCGTGACGTCCGTCGTGATGGTGACGTCCGCCGGCCCGGTGGCCGAGGTCCGCAGGCTCCCGAGGCGTCCTCCGCGCAGGTCCACCGCGTACGATCCCTCGTCCGTCAGCCGAAGGCGGATCGTGCGTTCGAGGCCCGAGAGCTCTTCCGAGACCGCAGGGTTCGTCTCCGCGCGACGGTTGAATCGATCGACCAGCAACGCGAGCTCCTCTTCGACCGTCATGGCGCAAACTCGTCCAGCGTGCGAGCCGATCGTTCGGCCATAAGTCTAGCCGTCGTGCGCCAGGAGGAGCGCAGCCAGTACGGTCGCTCGTCGGCGCGAGGGAGGTGGTCCTTCAGGAACGCGATCGTGATCGGGTCCGTCTGATACCCGCTGCCGACATCCGCTCCCAGTTCCTCGCCAAGGGCGACCATCGCCCGATCGCGGACGACCTTCGCGACGATCGAAGCCGCGCCTACGACCTGGATGTCCCGATCGGCCTTGTGCCGGGAGATGACCTCCCCTTCCCAGCGGGAGAGCCGGCGGACCAGGGTTCCGAAGCGCGGCGCGTTGGCATCGCACGCGTCGATGTAGGCCCGGTCGGGGCGGATCCTGCCAATCAGCTCCCCGAAGGCACGGGCTTCCAGATGGTTCAAGGCGCCCCGCGCTACCGCCGCGTCGATCTCGGCGGGCAATAGCGCGATGGTCTCGCGACGGCCGTAGCGGCCCAGCTGCTCGTAGATCTCCTCCCGAAGGTTCGACGCGAGCTCTTTGGAGTCCCGGACCCCGAGTTCCTGGAGGCTTTCGAGGCGATCCTCGTCCATGGCGAACCCGCCGACGATCAAGGGGCCCAGGACCGGGCCACGGCCGGCCTCGTCCACGCCGAGCACGGTCCGAGCGGTCATGAGGTTCCTTCGCGAGACACCAGCCCACCCGAGGTCTTAGTCGCGGCGGTGGGGCCCTGCGAGCCGCGGGACGGCCGCATCCTCCCCTGGCGCGACCCGCGATTTCCCTCGACAAAGGTCATATACGAACTCCCGCGTGTCCGCGATCCGCACCATGGGAATCTGGCAAGGGCGATCCCGACGCAAGCGCACCGGAGGCCGGCTCCGCCCTATTCGCAAGAAGCGTCGACATGAGATCAGCCGAGAGCTTCAGCTGGCGACGGTCGGCACGGGCACCGTGAAGAAGTACCGCGTCCGTGGCGGGAACCGTAAGATGCGGATCCTCACCGCGACGACCATCAACGTCTACGACCCCTCGACCAAGCTCACGCGCAATGTCAAGGTCGTCACGGTTCGCGAGAATCCCGCGAACCCCAACTACGTTCAGCGGAACGTCATCACCAAGGGCGCGATCCTGGAGACGGAACTCGGACGCGTCCGCGTTCGCAGTCGCCCCGGCCAGGACGGCGTCCTGAACGGCGTCCGCGTCGACGCCGGCGCGTCGGCGGCGTAGACCACGGACGGCGTCGCCGTGCCCGACCACTTCTACGTGTATCCGGCCTACCTGTCGGCGGAGCTGTCGCGCCGTGATGGGCGACGGGTCCCGACCGCGATGGCCAGCGCAGAGGTCTCGACCGCGGAGATCGTGGCGGCCGCGAAGCGACTGGGCTTCACCGCAGAGATCGAGGCGAACAAGCAGTACCCCCGACAGTTCTACACGTACGCCGGTCGGGTCAAGATCTCGAAATCCAAGGGCACGACGAAGGCCCGGTTCCTGACGGCCCTCGCCGCGGAGATTCACAAAGCTCGCCCCACGGCGGGAGCGCACGCGTAGATGGAGGAGCCGGCCACGGTATACTTCACGGGCACCGCGGGGGCCGGAAAGACCACGCTCGTCCGGGCGTACGGAGCCTGGCTCAAGAGCGCGGGGTACGACGCGACGATCGTCAATCTCGACCCGGGAAGCGAGGCGACGGACTTCGAGCCCGACGTCGATGTGCGTGAATGGGTGCGCCTGGCCGACGTCATGGACGAGTACGGCCTGGGGCCGAACGGGGCGCAGGTCGCGGCGGCCGACCTGATCACGATCAAGATCTTTGAGATCAAGCAGGCCGTCCAGGAGCTGAAGACCGACTACGTCCTGGTCGACACTCCCGGTCAGGTGGAGCTGTTCGCGTTCCGCGAATCCTCCAAAGCGATGGTCGAGGCGCTCAGCGGTGACCGTTCGGCGGTCGCCTTCCTGTTCGATCCGGCGCTCGCCGCCCGCCCGACCGGCTACGTCTCCTTGTCGATGCTCGCCGCGACGGTCGAGTTCCGCCTTCGGCTCCCGATGATGCACGTGCTCTCCAAGACGGACATCCTGCCGGCGGACCGGCTCGCCCAGATCGCCTCGTGGGTGGAGGATTCTCCGGCGCTCTACGACGCGATCACGGCGGAGACCCCGACCCCCGATCTGCAGATGTCCACCGAGGTGTTCCGAGCGCTCGAATCGATGGGCGCGCTCACGGGGACCCTGCCCATCTCGGCCAAGGACGGAACGGGACTCGAAGTGTTCTACCGCTCCTGCCAAGCGATCTTCGCCGGTAGCGAGGATCTCGAGCCCTCGCACGCCCCGAGCGAAGAGTGAGCCCATCTCACTCGGTGAAGAACAGGCCCATGCCTGCGGAAGCGGACTCGTCCTCTTCCTTCATGTGGCGAAGAACCTGCTCATGCTCGGCGGGGGGAAGCTTCGTTCCGATCTTCGCGAGCATCTCCTCCGCGGTCTGGACGGCCTCCTGCGAACCCTCCACTAGGACGAAGAGTTCGCCCACCTTTCCCCCCAGCGTTGCCGCATCGCGGATCTTCTGACTCTGTCGCGCGATACGATCCTCCTTCAGGATGATGTCGAGCTCGGCCCGCCGGGTGCCGGGAACGGCGAACAGGATCGCGGCCATCGCTAGACCGACCCCGACCGCGTATTTGGGGTTGATGCGGGAGACCGACCCGAAAACGGGTCGTCCGGATTCGAGAGCGACCGGACGGCTTCGCGTGCACGCATGTCTTTATGGGGGAGCCGCCGGATTTCGTCTGGGAGCAGCCCTCGGTGACGATGTCCAGCCGACCCCTCATGCATCGTACCGTGCACTACGGAGCGATCGCTCTCGTCGGAGCGGTCCTCCAGTTCATCGCCGCGATGATCGTAGCCCAGTTCGGATACCCCAACTACTCTCTCGCCCAGAACTACATCAGCGACCTAGGGAACACGAGCCTGTCCCCGTGGTACTACGTCTTCGACGGTTCCATCGCGGTGCTCGGGGTCCTGACCGCGATCGCGATCCTGCTCGTCTGGAGTTCCTTCGCCCCCGGCTCCGCCCGCGCGATCGGACTGCTGCTGCTCTTGATTGCCGGCGTCGCCGCGATCTTCGTTGGTGCCTTCCCCGAGAACGTCAACGGGACCGTCCACGCCATCGCCTCGCTGCTCGTCTTCGCACCGAGCGGCCTCGGCCTCCTGATCCTAGGGGGCGGGGCGATGCCGGCGCGAACGCACTGGACCCCATTCCGCGCCTTCACGATCGTGCTCGGGGTCGTCACGCTCGTAGCCCTCGTGATGTTCCTGTTCAGCCTGTGGGGGCCGCTCGGGCCCGGCACGGTCGAGCGGATCATCGTCGCTCCGGTGCTCCTGTGGGCGCTCGTGATCAGCACCCACCTTCTCCGGCTTCCCGCGCGTGCTCCCTCCCGATTCGTTTCGGGCGCCTAGGCCGTTCATCGCCCGGGACCGGAGATCCGAACCCGTCTACAGGGTGGTGAGCTTCGCCTTCTCAGCGCGGTCGATCGCCGCGAGGAACGTGTCGGCGTACGCCGCGACGGCCGGCGCAGCGTACTGCTCGACCTGGCCGGCATCGCAGAGTTCGGAGAGCTTCGAATCGAGAGGAAGGTGGGCGATCACTGGGACGCCATACTCGCGGGCGACCGCTTCGACATGGCTCGGTCCGAACGGGGCGATATGATGGCCGCACTGGGGGCACGCTAGTTCGGCCATGTTCTCCACGACTCCGATGATCGGGACGTGCAGATCGCGCGACATGTTCATCGCCTTCTTGACGATCAGCGCGGCGAGGTCCTGGGGCGTGAAGACGAAGATCATTCCGTCGATGGGTATCGTCTGGAAGACGGTGAGCGGCACGTCGCTCGTCCCCGGCGGCATGTCGATGAGCAGGTAATCGAGCGCTCCCCAGTTTACACCGCCGAAGAACTGAGTGATGAGCCGTGTCACGAGCGGTCCCCGCCAGATCACGGGAGTCTGCTCGTCCTCGACAAGGAACTGGGAAGAGATGACGACGATCCCACTGGCAGAGGTCGACGGTTCGATGCCCTCGCCTCGGTCGACCAGCGGGCCGGCCAGGCCGAACAGTTTCGGGACGGACGGCCCCGTCACATCGGCGTCAAGGACCCCGACGCGCAACCCCCTGCGACGCAGTTCGGCGGCGAGGAGGGCGGTCGCTGAGGACTTTCCGACGCCACCCTTTCCGCTTCCGATCGCGACCACGTGCCGGATCTGGCCCTTGTCCATCCGCTGAAGGACTCCGCGGCTCGGACCGCGAGGTTGGGGACCTCTCGGGGGCGTGGAAGGTGGGTGGGCGCCCTCGACCGGGGGATTGGTCGCCATATCGAGCCGGAGAACGATGCCGTGTCTATATTACGCGCGCTCCCGTGTCCCGTCGGGGGAGCCGCGCGGATGGTAGTTGGGCGATCGCCGGCGCTCGAGGAGCTGTTCCGTCCTCGCTCGATCGCCGTGATCGGCGCATCGAACCGGCCGGGCGCGGTGGGTGCGGGCCTGTTCCGCAACCTCCTCGCGGCCGGATATCGGGGGATCGTGTACCCGGTCAACCCGGCGTGGAAGAGCGTCTCGGGCGTGCGTTGCTACTCCCGCGTCTCCGATCTCCCCGAGGCCCCGGAGCTCGCCATCGTGATCGTGCCCGCGCCGCGGGTGGAGCGGGTCGTCGACCAGTTGGGCCGGCGCGGGACCCGCGGAGTCGTGGTCATCTCGGCCGGCTTCCGCGAGGTCGGAGCGGAGGGGGCGATCCTCGAGGATCGCCTGATCCGAACGGTGCGACGTCATCGGATGTCGATCGTCGGACCGAACTGCTTCGGGGTGCTCAACACCGACCCTTCCGTTGGCCTGAACGCCACCTTCAGCGAACAACTCCCTCCCCGCGGCAACATCGCCTTCGTCTCGCAGAGCGGAGCGCTGTGCGCCGGGATCCTCCAGTACGGGATTGCCGAGCGGATCGGCTTCTCCCGGTTCGTATCGATGGGCAACCGCGCCGGGGTGGACGAGAACGATCTTCTCCTATCGCTCAAGGACGACGAGGCGACCAAGGTCGTTCTCCTCTACGTCGAGAGCCTCGCGGACGGGCGTCGCTTCCTCGAGACGGCCCGAGAGGTGACGGATACCAAACCGGTGCTCGTCATCAAGAGCGGTCGCACTCCGGCGGGCGAACGTGCCGCGCTGAGCCATACCGGCTCGCTCGCCCACTCCGGCCAGGACCGACTCTATGACGCGCTGTTCGCCCAATCCGGCGTCCTGCGAGCGGAGACGATCGGCGAGCTGTTCCGTTCGTCCAAGATCTTCGCCACCGACGCGCGCCTCGCCGGCCCGCGCCTCGCCATCCTCACCAACTCCGGCGGACCCGGCATCGTCGCGGCGGACGCGTGTGCGCGCAACCACCTCGAGCTTCCCGCTCCTGCCGCCCGGATCCAGCGATCTCTCGCTCCCCATCTCTCCCCCTCGGCCAGCCTCGCGAACCCGCTCGACATGACCGCGGACGCGAGGCCCGAGCAGTACCGGCGCGCCTTGCGGAGCCTCCTTTCTTCCCCCCAAATCGATGGAGCCCTCGTGATCGCCACCCCGACCGGACCCCTCACGGGCTCGGCCGCCGCCACCGCGATCTTGGACGGCCGAGGGCCGTCCAAGAAGCCCGTGGCAGCCTGTCTCTTCGGCCTCACCGACCTTTCCCGCGAGGTTGGGTACCTCGAAGAGCGGGGCGTACCCACCTTCACGTTCCCCGAGGAGGCGATCCAGGGGCTCGCCAGCCTCCAGCAGTACAATATCTGGCGCGCCCGCCGGCGCACGAAGGCGCGACGGTTCGTGGTGGACTCCCGCCGTGCCCGCGCGCTCGTTCGAAGCTCCCTCCGACGGGGAGAGACCGTGCTCCCCGAGTACACCGCCCGCACGCTCCTCGAAGCGTATGGCATCGGATTCCCTGGCCACGCCCGCGCCCGGTCGCGGGCGGAGGCGCTTCGACTCGCCGCGAGGGTGGGCTACCCCGCCGTTCTCAAGGTCGCCTCGCGGGACATCTCCCACAAGACCGATGTCGGCGGGGTCGCGCTGCATCTCGCGGACGCGGAGGGGCTTGGGCGCGCCTGGGACCGGATGCAGCGGGCGATCGCCGCGAACGCCCCGAAGGCACGGATCGACGGCTTCGAGATCGAACAGGAGATCTCCGGCGGGAAGGAGGTCCTGATCGGGATCCAACGCGATCGCAACTTTGGCCCGATCCTCGTCTTCGGGATGGGCGGGATCTACGTGGAGGTACTCCAGGACGTTACCTTCCGGCTCGCCCCAATCGTGCCGCTGTCGGCAGAGAACATGGTCGCGTCGATCCGGGCTTTTCCCCTCCTGCTCGGAGTTCGAGGCGAGGCGCCCAGCGACCTGCCGGCTCTGTACGAGACGTTGGAACGGATCTCCCAACTCGCGGTGGAGATCCCCGAGATCGCGGAGTTGGACATCAACCCGCTGATCGTACAGGCCCGCGGGAAGGGCGCCGTGGCGGTGGACGCCCGGATCGTACTCGCTCCGACTTCCACAACGGAACGTCGGACTTCAATCGCTCGATGAGCATCGACGTCGCGTCGAACGCCGCGCGCCGGTGGACGCTCGCCGCCCCGATCATCACGGACGGTTCGCCGACGGGGACGGTCCCGATGCGATGCCAGATCACGACCCGACCCACCCCGTAGCGCTCCCGGGCCTCCGTCTCGAGGGCCCGGAACTCCTCCAACGCGAGCGCGCGATGCGACTCGTACGCGAGCGCCCGGACCGTTCCGGCCCGCGTCCGATCGGGCCGAACGCGGCCGACGAACAGGACCATCCCTCCGAGGCCGGGGGCTCCGAGCTCCTTCAACGCCCGCCCGGGAGAGAGGGGCCGGGCGGAGAGCCGAACCGACAACCGATCATCCCCCGCTGTACGGCGGATGGATCGCGAACTCGTCGCCGGGCCGGACGCGCGCCGACCAACCCTGTACGTACTCTCCGTTGCGGGTGAAGCGACAGCTCGTCAGGATCCCGGCGAGGCGGGGGTAGTCTCGGGCCAGCAGCGCGACGACCTGGCGCACGGTCGACCCGCTCTTGGGGATGTCAACATCAACCCGGGGCCGTCCCACGGCTTCCCGGGCGGTCGAGAACAGGAGGACCTTCAGGCGTCGATTCACGGACCGTGCTAGCCCCCCGCCAAGACTAATCGTTATCCCACCAGGCGCTGGGGTTCCCGAACCGCTTAATTACGCTCGCCCGCTCCATTTGGTCCGTGCCGGAAATCTCGCTACGCGCCGGAGGCGAGGCGGGCGATGGGATCGCTTCAATCGGGGACGCAATCTCCCGATCGTTCTCCCGGATGGGCCTGCACGTCTTCGGCCTGAACGCCTACCAGTCGGTGATCCGCGGCGGCCACGTCTGGTTCCAGGCGCGCACCTCCTCCGAACGTCCGTACTCCCAGGGCGACGGCGCAGACCTGCTGTACTGCCTCAACCGCGAGACCTTCGACGTGCACGCTCCCGCACTGCGTCCGGGCGCGACCGTGATCTATGACCCGGAGCGACTCAAGATCGCGGACTCGGAACTTCCCGTGGGAACCCGAGCCCTCTCACTCCCGACGATGGAGCTCGCCCGCAAGTACACGACCCAGCCGATCCTCCAGAACGCGGTGGGCCTTGGGGCCGCGGCGTTCATCTCGGGCATCCCGCTCGACGTGCTCCACGGGGTCCTGACCGATTCGTTTGGCAAGAAAGCCGGAGACATCCTCCAGTGGAACCTCCGAGCGAGCTCCGACGGCTACGAGTACGCCCGGCAGCACGCGAGCATCAGTGACCGCGCCGTCCACCGAGCCGGGCCTCCCAAGCTCCTCATGACCGGCAACCAGGCGATCGCCCTCGGGGCGGCCGCCGCGGGCTGCAAGTTCTTGGCCCAGTACCCCATGACTCCCGCGACGTCGATCATGCATTGGCTCGCCGCCCACGCCCAGGAGCTCGGGATCGTCGTGAAGCAGGCCGAGGACGAGCTGGCGGCCATCCACATGGCGATCGGGGCTTCCTACGGAGGGGTCCGTGCGATGACGGCGACCAGCGGGGGAGGTTTCTCGCTCATGGTCGAAGCGCTGGGGATGGCGGGCATGACCGAGGTCCCGCTGGTCGTCGTGGAATCCCAACGCGCGGGTCCATCGACCGGGCTCCCGACGAAGACCGAACAGGGGGATCTCAACCTCATGCTCGGGGCGGGACAGGGCGACTTCCCACGCGCGATCCTCGCTCCCTCGAACCCCGCGGAGGCGTATCGGGCAACGATCGACGCGTTCCGGCTCGCCGAAGATTGGCAGATCCCGGTGCTCTTGGCGAGCGATCTGCACCTTTCGGAGAGCACCGCGACCGTCGATCGGGAGGAGGTCCCGACCGATGTCCCGATCCCTTCGCTGGTCACGGTTCCGTCGGGGACGGCGGATTACCACCGCTACGCCTACACCGAGTCCGGCGTCTCGCCCCGGGCCCTGCCCGGCCAGCCCGGTCTCCAGTACGTGACGGGGTCGGACGAGCACGACACCAAAGGTCACCTTATCTCCGACGTGAGGTCCGGCATCCCGGTCTGGATCGCGGAACGTACCCACATGATGGACAAGCGCATGCGCAAGCTTGCCGGGATCGCGGCCGCTTCGCGCCCCCCGGTCTTCGAAGGCCCCGCGGATGCGGCGCTCACGTTCGTGGCGTGGGGATCGACCATCGGCGCCATCCGAGATGCCATGCCGCTCCTCGCGGCCCAGGGCCGCTCGACCAACCTGCTGCACTTCCCCACCGTGTTCCCGCTGCACGCGGAGGCGACACGCGCGGCGATCGCGAAGACGAAGAAGACCCTCCTGGTCGAGGGGAACTTCACCGGTCAGTTCGGGCGCCTCCTTCGGGCGGAGACGGGGATCCACCTACCGAACACCTTGCTCAAGTACGACGGGGAACCTTTCTATCCCCACGAGCTCGTGGCGCGGGCTCGGGAGGTCCTCACCCATGGCTGAAACGAGCGCCCGTCCGGTCCCGAGCACGACGGGACCGACGCTCCCGCTCATCGGTAAGTCCGACACCAAGCCGACCTGGTGCCCCGGATGCGGGGACTTTGGGGTCGTAGCGGCGGTCGAGATGGCCGTCAAACGCCTGCAGATCCCCAGTCACAATGTCGTGATCGTTTCGGGGATCGGCTGTTCTTCCAACCTCCCACACTTCCTCTCGAGCTACGGGTTCCATGGCATCCATGGCCGTGCCATGCCCGTCGCGGAAGGGATCCACTGGGCGAACCACGACCTCACGGTCATCGTGACCGGGGGGGACGGGGATGGCTTCGGGATCGGCATCGGTCACCTCGTCCACGCGATGCGGCGCAACGTCAACCTCACCTACGTCACCATGGACAACCAGATCTACGGACTGACCACGGGCCAGGCGAGCCCCACCTCGATGATGGGGCAGCGAACGAAGTCGACGCCCGAGGGAGTGATCGAGAACCCGATCGATCCGATCTCGATCGCGCTCGCGAGCGGCGCGACCTACGTCGCCCGGGGATTCTCCGCGGAGGTCAAGCACCTCGCGGACCTCATAGCGAACGGCATCCAGCACAAAGGGTTCTCGCTCATCGACACGATGAGCCCCTGCGTGACGTATAACAAACTGAACACGTTCGACTACTTCCGGCAGCGGGTCTACAAGCTCGAAGCCGCCGGTCACGACCCGACGAGCCTGCCCAAGGCGTTCGAGCGATCGATCGAGTGGGGCGACAAGATCCCCATCGGACTGTTCTACTCGACCTCCAAGCCTACGTACGAGGACCTTGAGGAGGTCCTGCAGGGCGGCCCGCTCTGGACCCAACCCGCGGGACTCAAGGGCCACGAGAAGGTCCTGGACGAGTTCATCTAGCCGCACTTCTCGGGGCCACAATCGCTTTAGGACCCCCGCGCGCTGGTACCTACGATGACGGCTCCCGGGGATTCCGAAGAGACCCAGCTCTTGGACGAGCTGCACCGGGCGCTCGCGCAGGCTCCGGCGAAGCCCCGCGAGATCGAGGTGGGCATCGCGCTGTCGATCGCGCTCGGCCGCCAGCGTCCGTCGGTCTCCTGCGGAGGGTGTTCCAGCCCGCTCGAGTTCGAGGGGATTCCGGCCCGAACGAACGCCGGGATGCGGACCCCGTTTCGGCTCCTCTTCGAGCCGTCCGCCTCGTCTTAATAGCCCCCGATGGTCCGGGGCGCGGAGCGATGTCGATATCGATCGTGGGATCGTTGGCGTGGTTCGTCGTCACGACGATGACGTACATCGGCCTCCCCGGGCTCTTCCTCCTGATGGTGGCCGAGAGCTTTGGCATACCGCCGCTACCGAGCGAGGTAATCCTACCGTTCGCGGGATTCCTGATTGCGGATGGGGTCTTCGGGCTCGAGCCGACGATCCTCGTCGCCCTCGCAGGGGGCCTGGTGGGAGCGTTCGCCGCGTACGCGGTCGGTCGGTGGGGCCGGGAGTGGCTGGCACGGCGATCGCTCGGACCGCTGCAGTTCGACCCGAAGAGCATGGCGCGCGTGGACGATTGGTTCGCCCGCAGGGGCGAAGTCACCGTCGCCGTGACCCGGCTCGTCCCGGTCATCCGAAGCTACATCAGCTACCCCGCGGGGTTCGCCCGGATGAAACCGTGGAAGTTCGGCGTCTACACCCTGCTCGGGGCGATCCCGTTCACCCTGGCCTTCCTCTACGCCGGCATCCGGCTGGAGGGCAGCTGGACGATCATTCAGGGATACTTCACCGTCCTCAACTACGCCTTCATCGCCGCCGTCATCCTGGCGGCCATCTATCTCCTGCTCGTGTTCACCGACCAGATCACGTGGGGGTGGCCCCCGCGGCGTATCCCGGGGCCGGCGAAGATCAAGGACGACTCGCCCCCGGCGCGGGATGAGACCGAGTAGGTCACTCGGCGATCGAGCGAGGTTGAGGGGCGGATCGATCCGGGGCGAACTCCGGACGAACGATCGTCCCGTCCGGGTCCCCGACGAACTCTCCCCCCTCGACGATGCGCCTTCCTCGTAGGTAGTGCTCTCGGGGGAATATCCCTTCCCACCCTTCGAAGGCCGTCCAGCCGCACGGAGCGTGTAGGCCGCGGGCCGCGATGGTCCGGCGTTCTCGGAAGTCCACGACCAGGAGGTCTGCGCGATGGCCGATAGCGATCCGCCCTCGCGGCTGTCCGATCCAGCGGGCGGGGCGATCGCAGGCGGCCGCGAGGAGGACGGGGAGGGGCAGGTCGCCCGCGCGGACCCGGGCGAGCAGGAGCGGGAGCATCGTTTCGACGTTCGGCATTCCGCTCGGGGCGAGCGGGAAGGGCCGCTGCTTCTCGTCCGAGGAGTGGGGAGCGTGATCGCTCGCGAGACACGGGACCGCTCCGCGAACGAACGCTTCCCACAGCGCACGGCGCTGGCGCTCGGAGCGCAGCGGCGGATTGACCTTGAATTTCGCGCCATCGCCCGAGCGCATCGAGAGCAGAAGATGGTGGGGCGTCGCTTCGAAGGAGTCTCCCTCCTTCCGGAGGCGTCCGGCGATCGTCGCGTCCGTCACATGCGCCACGTGAAGGCGCAGGCTACGGGGCCGGCGCCGGAGGGAATCGACCGCGGCCCGCTCGGCGTCCACGGGACGAACACGGTTCCAGTCCGGAGGGTTCGCGGGCTCGATCTCCCGATCGAACCGGTCCGGATTCTCGGCATGGACGGAGAGCGGTAGGTTCGTCGCCGCCACCCGCTTCAACAGCAGATCGAGATCCGCGCTCGTGGGGACCTCGTCGACGTCGGTGGTCGGGCTCAGATAGAGCTTGAATGCCCCGGCCCGACGTGCGAGGAGATCGATCGGGGCCCGTGGGGTCGCGGCCGCGTAGAGAAGGACGTCAACGAGCGCGCGCCCCTGGACTCGGGCCTCCTTCGCCCGCAGTCGGTCGAGCGTATCGACACGGGGCCGGGTGTTGGGCATATCGGCCACGAGCCCCACACCCCCGAGGGCGGCCTGCAGGGTTCCGGTTGCGAAGTCCTCCGGTTCGGATTCTCGGCCCGGGTCCCGGAAGTGGACGTGCAAGTCGGTGGCGGAAGGGAGGAGGAGCGACTCACCAACGTCGTGGCGGGGAGCCCCTCGGAGGCTGCGGCCGATCGCGCGGATCGTTCCTTCCTCATCGATGCCAATCTCGATCGATCGAATCTTGCCTTCGAGCCATGTCCGGCCGGCGAGGACCAAAGCGAGATCGCGGGAACGACCGCCTTCGGGGCTCGATCGGCGAGTGGCACGCCGGGACGCAGTCATCGCACCTCCGAAGACCCGTCCTGCTAAAGAATGCGCCGAGGGCGGCGAACCGCTATGTGGTCGCGGGTCTCGTGGGGAACGTGAGGGCCCTGGTCCGTCCGGCGACCCCGAAAACCTACGCTCAGAGCGGCGTAGACCGATCCGCGGTACGCGAGGCGCTCCAAGCGCTCGTGGGAGGCGCTCCGTACCGACCTCCGCCTTCGCACGGTCGCGCGGTCGAGGCGCCCGGGCACTTCGCCGGCCTCTTGCGCATCGGCAAGGAGACGATCGCCGTGACGACCGACACCGTCGGGACGAAGGTGCTGGTCGCGGAGGCGATGCAACGCTTCGAGGAGGTCGGAGAGGATATCGTCGGAGTGAACGTCAATGACCTCGCCGCGGTCGGTGCGCGCCCGGCCGCTCTGGTCGACGTCATTTCGTGTGCCGTACCCGACCCGAAGGTGTTCGCGGAGATCGGGCGCGGCATCGGACGGGGTCTGCGAACGGCAGAGTGCACGCTCTTGGGAGGGGAGACCGCCGTGGTGCCCGATCTGCTCGACGGGTTCGACCTCGGCGGCACGGCCGTGGGGTTCTTCCCGCGGGGCCGCCGGCCGATCCTCGGCCGGGGCATCCGTCCCGGAGACATCCTGTTGGGGGTTCCCTCGGTGGGATTCCATGCTAACGGGTTTACCCTCGTCCGCCGGATCATCTCGGAGTGCCGGATCGATCTGACGCAGCCGCGCCCGGGCGCGCGCGGGTCCCTCGGTGCGGAACTCCTGCGTCCGACGCGGATCTACACACCGATGTCCGAGGCGCTCGCGGACCGGCCGGACGTGCGTGGATTCGCCCATATCTCCGGCGGCGGGGTCCGCAATCTGTCCCGATTGAACCGGAACGTGGCCTTCGTGCTCGATCGCTGGCCGCGTCCCGAGGGCCTCTTCGCCTGGATCCGTGAGCTGGGCGGACTCTCGGACGAGGAGATGTACCAAACGTTCAACGTCGGGATCGGGTTCGTAGTGGTCGTCGCCCCCCACCGCCTCGCGGAAGTGCGGCGACGGCTCGCCCGGTCCGGAGCTCCGGACGCCCTCCCGGTCGGGCACGTGGAACGGGGAAGTGGCGTGCGCGTCCCCGAGCTCGGACTGGAGTATCCCGGATACTCCTGAACCCCGGGCGCGCTGGATACGTGGGGCGCGGGTCGCCTTCGTTCCCGAAGCTATATGCGAGTTCGCCGAGTGGGGACCTGATGGTCCCGGGCTCTCGCGGGCGTAGCGTCGCCATCGCGCTCGCCACCCTCGCCGCGTTCCTGTGGGCGACGTACTACGTCTTCGTCCTCTGGCTCGCTCCGTCCACCTCAGCTTCTGCGGTCCTCATCTGGCCGTTCTTCGTCGGCGGCGGACTCTTCGCGCTCTTCGCGGTCGCGAAGGGCCAGGGAGCTGCGTTCTGCAGGCTCTGGGCGGACCCCGCGGCGTGGTTGCGGATCCTATTCGCCGTGGCGATGCAGATCTCGACGCTAGCGGCCACGTACACGGCCGGCCCGATCGACACCTCCCTGCTCGCGCTGATCGGCGATGTCGTGGTCGCCCCGCTCGTGCTCATGGTGCTCTACCTGGAAGGTCGAGACCGTCTGCGGTCTCGAGAGTTCATCGCGGGATTGTCCCTCAGCGTCGTGGGCGGGGCCCTCACCATCGTGGGGGGGCACGCCATCGCTCCGATCACGGGGTGGGCGGTGCTCGTCATCCCGATCCTCCCGATCTCGGTCGCATTGTACTTCGTGACGACCGCGCGTGCCGCCCGGTCGGTCCCGGTCAACGCGCTGAACGCCCAGGCGTTCCTCGGCGCGGGGTTCGTGCTGCTCGTCCTCTCGCCCGTGCTCCCGGGTGGCGTCTCGGGCCTGTGGACGCTGGACATCACTTCGACCGGTCTCCTCGTCGTCCTCGGTGCGATCACGTTCTTCCTCGCTCCCTTGTTCTACTTCCTCGCGGTGGAGAAGGCGGGCCTAATCCTCGCCGCGCTGCTCATGGCTTCCATCCCGGTATTCACGCTCGCCCTCTCGGTCGGGGTGCTTGGGATCGTTCCGACGCTGCTCGGAGCGCTCGGAGTCCCGGTGGCTCTCCTCGGGGCCATCTTCGCGATCCAGGGGAACCACCCGCCCTGGACCCCGGACTACAAATCCGGCGGTGGGGCGAGCGCGGGGTAGCGACCCGAGCCGCGCTAGTCCCATTCGCTGAGCGAGCGCGTGCTCGTCCGACGCTTCTTGGGCCCCGCGAGCTCGGCGATCGGGGTATCGAGCGTCGCCGACGGAGGGTCGCTCCGGTCGGGCGTCGATCCGGGAGAATGCCCGAGCCGCTGCTGGTGCGTTCCCTGCAGGAGAGCCTGGGCGTCCCAGTCGAAGACTTCGGTCACCCGTGCGAGGGTCTGCGCCACGCGGTCCGCGTAGTATCCCCAGTCCGGCTCCTTCGTGAACGGGCGCCCGTCGATCCACGGCTCGATCTCTTGTGGGCTAACGTGGGAGTTCGTGACGATCCAGGCGACCTTCATGCCGGGAATGACGTCGTATCCCTCGCTCTGAAGCTGCTTGAACACCCGGAGGAAGGGGAGCGCGGCGCGGGTCCCCTCGTTGTACTCCTCCTCGGCCCGGACACTGCGGGCGATGACGAGCTGCGCCGGCAGAACCTGCTTCTGCCGCACCGCGAGCACGAGCTCGCGCGAGCGCCGCAGCAATCCCTCCGTGTCGCCCTTGAGCACGAGATCGAACACTTCCATCAGCGCCTGCGACTGGTACTCGAAGGAGTCGCTCCGCCGGGTCTCATAGCCTCGTACGACGAGCTCCTCGCGCGGCCAGACCTGGCGGCCCACGTACCGCTTCTTGGCTCCGTGGGAGAAGAACGACTCGTAGACGGACTGGAACTCGAAGGCGACGTTCTCCTTGGTGAAACGGGCCGCGATGGCCTCCCCGAAGGCCTTCGCCCTCTCGAAGGTGGGTTCCGGAGCGCGGATGAACACGCTGTCGGTGTCGGAGTAGACGACCTCGTGACCGTCGGCCTCGAGCGCCCGGATGATCGAGGTGATCTGTTCACGCGCGAACGAGGTGATCGCCGCTCCGATCGATTTGTTCGTGAAGCGATAGAAGCTCGACGCGAGGACACCGTAGAAGGAGTTCATCAGCACTTTGACCGCGTTCTGGAGGCCATCGTAGTACTGGCGCATCTCCGGGGTCGGCGCGCTTCGGGAGAGGGAACGGAAGCGGTCCCGGTCGGCGAGGAGCTCGCGCAGGATCCCCGGGATCAGACCTGGACGAACGTCCGCGGAGAGGAAGCGAGCCCCCGTAGGGCTGACGTTCGTCCCCCGGTCCGACAGGGTCGTGAAGCAGATGTTCTGGGCGATGATGATCGATGGGTACATCGACTTGAAGTCGAGCACCACGACCCAGCGGTAGATCCCCGGCCGGATCGTGTGGACGTAACCGCCCTCGATCGCAGCCTCGCGACGGAGCCGGTGCGTGGGCGGGACGCCGACGTGCTCGGCATCCGCCCGGGGGATCAAGAGAGCGTCGATGAACAGCGACGTGCGGCCGTTGAGACCCTCTTCGAGCGGGAGGTGCGCGACGGTCGCCAGATCGGCTCCCCGATCGATGGAGCGCAGGCGCTGGAGGATCCGCAGCGCGAGATCCGCATCGTGTTCGCAATACTCCATGACCCGGTCCGGATCCTTCTCCCACTCCGCGCTGATGTTGCGCCGGTCGACATCGAGCTTGGAATCGGCGAGGAGCATCCGGGCGACGAACTGCAGCGTCTCCTGCTTCGGCCGAAGCTCCCGGTGCGCCCACCACCAGGCATCGGCGATCACTCGGCCCGTGACCCGCCACAGGCGCTCGCCCATGTCGCGCGGCATCGTCCGGTCCCGACCGATCCGCAGCTCGAGCCCCTGGACCATCGCCCGCTCCTGGAGCAGCGGGATGTCGTACCCCGCGATGTTGTAGCCGGTGATGACGTCCGGATCGTCCTCCAGGACGAACTCCACGAACCGCTCGAGGATCCTCCGCTCGTCCCGATCCCCGAAACGGAAGGTGCGTCGTTCGCGTCCGCCGCCCTCCGCGACGCCGCAGATGGTGAAGATCGTCCGTTCCCGGATAGCGTTCTCGATGTCGAAGGAGAGGGTGCGGAGCGGGGGGCGGAATGCCTCGGCGGGCCGGATGTCCTTCCCTCCTCCGGAGACGACCCGCACGACGTTCGCCGACGTGTAGAGCGCCCGGATCGAGTCCGGTTCGTCCTCGACATCCAACGTGAGGGTCAGCCCGACGTGCTTGTCGTACAGGAAGCGATGGACGAAGGGGATGTCGCAGGCGAGCACGTTCGGGTCGTCCCCGGGCAGGCGCAGCCGGTCCCGATACTCGGGGACTTTCCACGGCGAGCGGATGGTGATACGGGCGCCCGGGCGCTCCCGCCCCCCCAGCCAGACGGGCGTCGGCTGGATGTCCACGACCTCGGGATCGGCCCTCAACCGGTCGAGGACCTCCGCGGCCGGTTCGAGAAGCACGAAGTAGGGGCGGAAGCCGTAGTAGCGCGCCACGAGCGCGGTCCCGTCCCGCGTCTTGCCGAACAGCTCGACGACGACCCCGTCGTCGGCGGCCCGATAGGAGCCCTCGATGAGGAACAGGTCGATCGTGCGCATCCTCGTGGACAGGCCGCCTGGGGGGAAAACCGTTCGGAGCGGTCCGGTCAGCCCCGCTTCTCGTTCAGCCACTCGGCGAGCGTCCCGAGATCCCGCTTCCAGCGCTGAGCCGTGGCGTGGGATCGGACCGCCGCGGGGTGGAGGAGGGGATAGACGTCCCATGCCCCGACCGAGCGCGGGATCCCGGCCGCGGTCATGATCGGGGGCGCTCCCGGGTCCATCGACCTCAGCGCCCATCGACCCAATGTGACGACGGCCCGCGGCCGAAGAAGGGCGAGCTGGCGCTCCAGGTACGGCCGACAGATGCGAGCGGCCCCGAGCACGAACCGATTCGCGGGAGGGCGGCACTTGAGGACGTTGACGATCCCGAATTCGGTCGGAGCGAGACCGAGGCGCGCGATCCCCTCATCGAGCTTCGCGCCCGCGCGGCCCACGAAGGGCTCGCCCGCGAGATCCTCCGCCCTTCCCGGCGCCTCCCCGACGAAGACGACCCACGGGTGCTCTCCGCCCCGATAGATGACCGCGTGGGTGCGCCCCAGGTGGAGCGGGCAGCGCACGCATCCGCGGATCTCCCGGGAGAGCGCCCTCCACTCCGACCCAACCGCCCCCGCCATGTCCGACCGTACCGACACCCTGAATTATCGCCGAGGTTTCACGATTCTCGAGGTTCCGGTAGCGGGCGCCGAGGCATACTTAAATAGCAGTGCCTGGTGGCACCGACCCTCTCAAGCCTATATGCCGCCGTCGGGGTTGAATACCGCTGGAAAACTCGCGCGCCTCCGCCAGCGGCGACGCTGGTCCGACCGGTATTACAAGCGCCGAACGCTACATCTGAAGGAACGCTCGGACCCGCTCGAAGGGGCTCCCCAGGGCCGCGGGATCGTCATCGAGAAGGTTGGGGTCGAAGCGAAACAGCCGAACTCCGCCATCCGCAAGTGCATCAAGGTCCAGCTCGTCAAGAACGGCCGACAGATCACGGCCTTCGCGGTCGGCGACGGCGCGATCAGCTTCATCGATGAGCACGACGAGGTCCTCGTCGAAGGGATCGGAGGCCGCATGGGTCGGTCCTACGGGGATATCCCGGGCGTCCGCTACAAGGTCATCCAAGTGAACGGCGTATCGCTCGACGAGCTCGTGCGCGGCCGCAAGGAGAAGCCGCAACGATGAAGGGTCCACGCGATCCCCCCAGCGCGCCCGCTGCGCTCGCCCTGCCGATCGACGAAGAGGGCCCCGGGCCCATCATCGTCCGCCCGGTTCCCCCGCCCCCCCCCCCGTTCCCGATCCCTCCGCTGTTCGGGAAGTATTCGTTCGAGGGGATCGTCGTCCACGATCCGGGCCTGATGCCGTACCTCTACCTCCACCCGATCTACGCCCCGCACACCGAGGGCAAGCTCTGCGGCAAACCGTTCATGAAGAGCCACATGCACCTCGTCGAACGGCTCGCCAACCGCCTCATGAAGGGCGGGAAGTTCACGGGCAAGAAGTCGAAGGCCCTGCGCACCGTGCGCCTGGCATTCGACCAAGTCGCCGAGCGGGAGAAGAAGAACCCCCTCCAGCAGCTCGTCGACGCTATCGAGAACGCCGCTCCGAAGGAAGAGGTCACGCGACTTCAGTTCGGAGGCATCTCCGTCCCACGCGCGGTCGATGCTTCGCCCGCACGCCGACTCAACGTTGCGATCCGCAACATCTCCCAGGGAGCCATTCAAGCGTCCCGCAAGAGCACCAAATCGATCGAGACGTGTCTCGCCAACGAGATCATCCTCGCCGCGAAAGGCGACCAGGCGAGCTTCGCCGTCGCCCGTAAGGAAGAAGTCGAGCGCGTGGCACAGTCGGCCCGCTAGGCGGACACGGAGGAACAGCGATGACGCACGTTCGAAGCGAGTTGGCGGCCGCCATCCCCGGCATGATGCGGAACATCGACCAGATCCGCAACATCGGCATCGTCGCCCACATCCACCACGGCAAGACGACGCTCAGCGACAACCTGCTCGCGGCCGCCGGGATGATCTCCAACGAGCTCGCGGGAAAGCAGCTCTACCTCAACTTCGACGAGCAGGAGCAGGCCCGCCTGCTCACGATCAACAACGCGGATGTCACGATCGTCCACGAGTACGAGAAGCAGAACTATCTGATCAACCTCATCGACACCCCGGGCCACGTGGACTTCGGGGGAGACGTGACGCGCGCGATGCGCGCGGTCGACGGCGCGATCGTGGTGGTCTGCGCGGTCGAAGGGGTCATGGCCCAGACCGAGACCGTGCTGCGTCAGGCGCTGCGCGAGAAGGTCAAGCCGGTCCTGTTCATCAACAAGGTCGACCGCGCCATCAAGGAGCTCAAGCTCACTCCGGAATCGCTGCAAAGCCGCTTCGGAGCGATCATCAGTGAGGTCAACGAGCTGATCCGCCGAATGGCCCCCGAGGAGTTCATCGACGAGTGGAGCGTCGATCCTCGGGATGGCTCCGTCGCCTTCGGCTCGGGCTACGAGAACTGGGCGATCAGCGTCCCGTACATGCAACGCACCGGGGTCAAGTTCCCCGACATCATCGAGTACGTCAGCACCGGTCGCCAGAAGGAGATCGCGCAGAAGGCCAAGATCAACGACGTGATCTTCGACATGGTCGTTCGTCACCTCCCCAGCCCCGCGATCGCTCAGAAGTACCGAATCCCGAACATCTGGCGCGGAGACCCGGCGAGCCCGGTCGGCCTGGCCATGGCGGCGACGACGGCCGATGGACCGACGACGTTCATGGTCACGGACATCACCATGGACCCGAACGCCGGGGAGATCGCGACCGGTCGTCTGTTCTCCGGACGTCTGACGAAGGGCATGGAGCTCACCGTTGCCGGCACCAAGATCAAGAACCGCGTGCAGCACGTCTCGCTCTACATGGGACCCGAGCGGCTCATGGTGGAGGAGGCGACCGCCGGCAACATCGCCGCGGTCATCGGCCTCAGTGACGCGTTCGCAGGGACCACGATGTCCACCGATCCCACGATCGTCCCGTTCGAGGAGATCCGGCACGTTTCCGAACCCGTCGTCACCGTCGCTATCGAGCCGAAGCACATGGGCGACCTGCCGAAGCTGATCGAGGTGATGCGCAAGGTCGGCAAGGAGGATGCCTCGCTCAAGGTCGAGATCAATCAGGAGACGGGCGAGCACCTGATGTCGGGGATG
>JAKAZU010000069.1 GCA_021826525.1 Thermoplasmata archaeon | reverse complement strand
TTGATGGGCTCTTACCTGGCGCTTGCGGTCACGGACGTGCGCGAGTTATACGACGCGGCCAAGGTCGCAGCGGCCCTCTCGTTCGATGCCCTCGAGGGCAACCCGGAGTCGTTGGACGATCGATTGGGGGAGGTGCGGAACCTCCCGGCCCAGCGGCGAGCGGCCACCGCGATGCGCGCGTTGCTCGCCTACAGCAAGCTCGCCCTCCCACGCGCCACCTGGCAGGGTCAGGATCCCTACACGCTGCGCTGCATCCCGCAGGTCTTCGCCGCGGTGGAGCTGGCGATCGAGTTCGCGGAAGGGATCGCCCGCGGTGAGCTGAACGCGGTGACCGACAACCCCCTCCTCTTCGAGGGGGACGAGTTCATCAGCGGAGGGAACTTCCACGGCCAGCCACTCGCGCTGGCGCTCGATACGCTCGCCTTGCCCGTCCAGTACCTCGCCGCGTTCAGTGAGCGTCGAACCGCCCGCATACTGCACCCCGCTCTGAACCGGGGATTGCCGGCGTTCTTGGCCCCAGAGCCGGGAATGACCTCCGGGCTGATGATCCCCCAGTACCTCGCGGCGGCGCTTGTGAACGAGAACGCCACCCTCGTCGATCCGGCCAGCGCGACCAGCATCTCCACCTCGGCCGATCAGGAGGATTTCGTCAGCATGGGTCCCTGGGCCGGTGCCAAACTGCGCCGGATCCTCTCCAACACCCAACGTGTGGTCGGGATCGAGTGGATTGTTGCCGGTCAAGCGCTCGAGCTCCGCCGCCCGCTCTCGGGAGGCCGGGGGAGCGAAGCGGCTCTGCGGGTGCTCCGGGAGAAGGTCCCGCCCTGGTCTCAGGATCGGAGCCCTGCTGCCGACATCGAGCGGGTCGCCCAGGGGATCGCCGATGGCTCGTTTGCCCAGCGCGTCCGCGCCGAAGTCCCGTTCTAGGGACTCCCCTCTCGTGCGGGTGCGCCCTCGAAGTGTTCGTTGGAACTGGGAAGGCACCGGCGCCCCACCCCCTGGCCTGTTGGACGGTGCCACCAGGGGGCCGGGTCGCCGATGCCCGAGGCCATTATACATAACCGCTCAACCAGCTATATAGTTTCCAGGAGGCCCGGATGGTGAAATTTGACCCCTTCCGGAGGGAAAATCACACCTGAGCGCGTGGGTGAATCCGGTTCCAGAATCGAAGAGCCGGACAATATAGGCCGGGGCGAAATGCGCACCCCAAGGCGTTCAAATTCGCGCGTTCGGAGGCACCGGTCGTCTCCGAACCCTCTCGTCGCCGGTTCTGAGAAGAAGGTGCAGGATCTTCTCGGTGGCCCTCGGTAATGGGAGTCGCTGGATCTGGGCTCGGGAGGCCCACTGGCGATCGTGGTCCGTTCTCACTCGGCGGATTCGAGCTAGACGGGCGTGGTAGACGTGCAGATCAACGCTGAAGTGGCTGTAGCTCTGGTGGACGATCCCGATCGGCTCGATACGACCGGGCACTCGAAGCCCCGTCTCCTCCTCGAGCTCCCGTCGTGCCGCCGCTTCGGGGGACTCTCCCCGTTCGATCCTCCCTCCCGGGAACTCATAGAGGCCCGCGAGCAGGCCGCCGGGTCCCCTCCGCTGGATGAGGAACCTGTCGGCGGACTGGACGACGAGGACGGCGGCCCGCAAGTGCGGCTTCCGCCGTCGGGAGGACCGGACCGGAATGAATCCCGGAGCTTCGAGCGTTGCATAGGCCCGACAGGTCATTGAAACGGGGCACCGGCGACATTGCGGCGAGACCGGGAGGCAGATGGTCTCGCCGAGCTCCATCAGAGCTTCGTTGAATTCGCCCGGAGCGTCCTCGGGAAGAAGATCCGTGAGGCGGCGTTCGAGCACGCGTGCGACGGCCGGGGTCCGCACGTCTCCCCTCTCCATCCACCATCGAGCCGCGACCCGCTTCCCGTTCGCCTCCAGGGCCACGGTCGGTGCCCCGAATGCGAGGCTGGCCACAGCCCGGGCGATGTAGGGCCCGACCCCGGGGAGCTCTTCGAGCTCAGAAACGGTTCGGGGCAACCTTCCGCGATGTCGACGGACGACGTCGCGAGCGGCCGCACCGAGGTTGCGGGCTCGAGCATAGTACCCCGCCCCTTCCCAGACCTTGAGGATCTGAGCTTCGTGTGCCCGGGCGAGCGAGCGGATGGTTGGGAACCGGGCCACGAACCGTTCGAAGTAGGGAACCGCTTGGTCGACACGGGTCTGCTGGAGCAGGACCTCGGCCACCCAGATGCGGTAGGGACCCCGACGGCGTCTCCAGGGCAGTTCGCGGCGGGTGGTTCGGAACCAGGCGAGCAGAGCGCGGGTGGTGGCCGCGTCGGGCGCCTTCGCAGTTCCGCGGCGTCTGCTCACAGGATTCCCGGCCCACGCACGAAGAACAGGCTTAAAGCCCGCCCGGAGTTCGAAGCACCAGCGTGCCGAAGCTGGTGCCTGGAACCGTCGTCATCGTCAACGATGAGAACTTCGACCAAGAGGTGATCCGCTCGGAGATCCCGGTCGTCGTCGATTTCTACGCGGACTGGTGCGCTCCCTGCCGCGCCACCGAACCGCTCATGCGAGAGCTGAGCGAGCACTGGGTCGGCCGGGTCAAGTTCGCGAAGGTGATCGTGGACGAGTCGAGCGCGGTGACCCAGTCCTATGGGATCCACTCGATCCCGGCCTACCTCTTCCTCGACCAAGGGAAGGAGAAGGGACGGGAGATCGGACCCGTCGAACCCGGCGAGTTCCGGACGATCCTGGAGAAGTACTTCGAATTCGCGTAGGGCGTGCTAGTGGCGGAAGACCCGCCACCCGGTGAAGTACATCGACATCCCGAACTTGTCGGCCATCGCGATCACTTCCGGGTCGCGCAGGCTGCCTCCGGGCTGGATGATCGCGCGGACGCCGGCCTTGCCGGCGATCTCGACGCCGTCGGCGAACGGGAAGAAGGCATCCGAGGCGAGGATCGCGCCCTTGGCCCGAGGACCGGCCACCTCGCACGCAAGCGCGACCGAACGGGCTCGGGTCGGCTGGCCGGAACCAATCCCCACGGTCCGGGACCCGTGAGCGAGGACGATCGCGTTGGATTTCGCATGCCGGACGACCCGCCAGGCAAAATCGAGGGAGCAAAGCTCCTCCGGGGTCACGGCGGTGCCGGTCACGAGGCGAAGGTCCAATGGAACGAGCTCACGCCGATCGACCTCTTGGAGCAAAAGGCGACCGAGCCCACTATGGGCCTCCCAGCGCTCCGCTTGAGGCGTGGGCGGCTCGATCCGTACGAGCTTGATCTTGGGTCGAAGGGCGAGGCGCTCTCGGCTCGCTTCATCGAACGATGGGGCAGAGAGAAGATCCACAAAGATCCCCGCGAGCGCGTCCGCATCGCCGGCTCCGAACGGCCGGTTGATGGCGATGGCACATCCGTATCGGGCGACCGGGTCGCTTGCCACGGCCCGTTCGAGGGCCTCCTTCACCGTAGCTCCCGAAGCGACCCCGCACGGGGTGGCATGCTTGACGACGGCGGCGCTAGGGCCGGGGAACTCGGCGACCGTGGCGAGCGCGGTGTCGAGGTCCAGAAGGTTCGTGAAGGAGAGGGAGTCTCCTTTCACTAGTGCGAATGGTGTGGACGGGAGTCCGGAGCCCACGGCGGAGTACACGGACGCGCGCTGGTGCGGGTTCTCGCCGTACCGAAGCTTGAGCGGTTGGCGACGGAAGGTGATCTCCGCCGGGAAGGGGTCCGAGGAACGATCGGCAGCAGGCCCGAGCCCACGGGCGATTGCCGCGTCGTAGGCGGCCGTTCGCTCGAACGCCTTCAACGCGAGACGCAGCCGGGTCGCATCCGAAAGGGCCCCGGAGTGCGTTCCCAGTTCGGAGGTGATCCCCGGATAGTCGGCGGGATCGACCACGATCGCCACGTCCTGATGGTTCTTGGCGGCGGCTCGAGCGAGCGTGACACCGCCGATATCCACGAACTCCTCGCGATCCTTCGCATCCGGATGCTCGGTAAGGTGGCGCTCGAACGGGTAGAAGTTCACGACCACGAGATCGAAGGAGAGGAGCTTGTGATCGGCCAGCTCCCGGGCTCCCTCCTCGGTCCGGGGAGCGAGCACCCCACCGAGAATGGCGGGGTGAAGAGTCTTGACGCGTCCACCGAACCAGGAGCCGATGCCTGTGAGCTCCTCCGCCGCGCGGACCGGGATCCCGGCCGCCGAGATCGAGCGCTGGGTCCCTCCCGTTGCCCATAGCTCGATGCGATGGAGAGAGAGGGCTCGCGCGAAGTCGGCCAGGCCGGCTTTATCGTCGACCGACAGCAACGCCCGCGCAATCCGCACCTGTCGATTGGATTCCGGCGCCACCAGCCTTACCCCGCATCGCGAGGGGGGATGGGAGATAACTTTCGCGGGCGCGGTCAGCGCACCGTTCGTGGAGGCCGGCGGCCGTTCCCCCTCAGCCAGGCCTTCGCACCGACGAGCGTTCCCCAGCTCCGCACGGTGCGAACGGAGTACCTTCGACCATCGGGTCCCGACACGGTCGCGTTCCACGCCGCCCGCGCGGATGGTACGGTACGA
>JAKAZU010000068.1 GCA_021826525.1 Thermoplasmata archaeon | reverse complement strand
GAACCAGGGCGCTGCGGCCGGCCAGATCGTCTTCCATCTTCACTTCCACGTCATCCCGCGCTACGGCGAGGCGAATCCATTCAACCCCTCCGCCCGGAAGCGCCTTTCGGAGGAGGAAGCGCGGGCCCTCGTGGCCGAGCTCTCTCCACCGTGAGGTCGAAGATGCCCGGGCGCAGCCGTTCGCCGGTCGTGGCGGGAACCTTCTATCCGCGGGACGCCCGAGAGCTCCGAGAGCAGCTCGATGCCTGCTTCCTCGACCCCCGGGGCCCCGGGCGCCTTCCCGGACCGGCTTCCCGTTCCACTCGGAGCGTCCGCGCGGCGGTCGTTCCCCACGCGGGGTACATCTTCTCCGGACCGATCGCGGCGCGGGCGTACGCCGAGATCGCGGACGATCCCGCGCCCTCCGCGGTGCTCGTGCTGGGGGTGGACCATCACGGAGGCGGAGGGGCCGCGCTCTCCGACGTCGCCTGGACCACGCCCCTCGGAGAGGTGGAGGTCGATCATCGGCTCGTCGAGCGGCTCGCCCACCCTCCCGTTCGGATCCATGAGCACGCGCACGATCGCGAGCACTCGATCGAGGTAGAGCTTCCGTTCCTTCAGAGGATCCTTCCCGGGGCCCGCTTCGTCGCCCTACAGGTCGAGTTCGGCCCGTTCGAGCACCTGCGAGAGATCGGCCATGTCGTCCGGGAGGCCGTCCGCGGCCGGGACGTCGTTCTGCTCGCTTCGACCGACTTCTCGCACTATGTGCCAGCGGAGGAAGCCGAGCGGATGGATCGGCACGCGATCGCGCCGATCCTGGCCCGGGACCCCCGACGCCTGTACGATGTGGTCGTGGGAGAGGAGATCTCGATGTGCGGGATCGCGCCGACCACGGTGATGCTCTGCGCCCTCGAGGAGGAACCGCTCGGAGCCGAGCTGCTCCGCTGGGGCCATTCGGGCGAGGCCGCCCCGATGGACGAGGTCGTCGGCTACGCCTCGATGGTCCTGCGGATCCCGCGAGAGCGCGCCCGCGCGCCCGATCCAGCCCGCGGTCCGTCTCCCCTTAAATAGCGAGTTCGGGTCCGCACCCGAGCGACATGATCCTTTCCGACGTCAAGATTCGCGAGGAGATCCGCCGCGGGAAGATCGTCATCCGGCCGTTCCACCGGGAGTGCCTGGGCACGAACTCCTACGACGTCCACCTCGGTCCGTGGCTCGCGGTGTACAAGGGCGGCGCCCTCGACTCTCGCCGTGCGAACGCGGTCGAGGAGTTCCGCATCCCCAAGGACGGCTTCGTCCTCGTGCCCGGACAGCTGTACCTCGGGGTGACGGAGGAGTACACGGAAACCCACGGCTACGTGCCCTTCCTCGAGGGCAAGTCGAGCGTGGGGCGGCTCGGGATCGACATCCACTCTACCGCCGGGAAAGGCGACGAGGGGTTCTGCAACTACTGGACGCTCGAGATGTCGGTCAAGCTGCCCGTCCGGGTCTACGCCGGCATGCCCGTCGGTCAACTGATCTACTTCGAGATCTCCGGGCCGATCCAGCGCAGCTACTCGGCGAAGAGCTCGGCGAAGTATCGTCGAGTCTCATCGCACCCGACCCCGTCCCGGATGCATCTGAACTTCCCGCGCGCCCGGCGGTGAAGGCCGCCCGCGCTATCCCACCGAGGGCGGGGCGGGAGCCCCGTCCCGTCGTGCGAGGTAGAACGCGGGCCGTCCGGGACGAGCGCGGTCGCGTCGATGCATCGGATCGACGGCCTCGGCGTCCTCCTCGCGATGGACGGAGATGGCCTTGAATCCGAACCGTTTGACCAGGTAACCCTGGGCGGAACGCAAGACATCGACCTCGTCGATCGGGATCGGGGACGGTGGACCTTCGGAGCGCGCGAGCGGAGCGATGCGCTGAACGTACTTGGGGATCTCCGCGCGGTGGGCCACGAGCTCCGGGTGCGCGTTCGCGCGCTCCATCACCTTCCCGATGTTCGCCGTGGCTCCGCTCTCCAGGGCCTCCCGGATCCACAGCTCGGGGAGCCGCTTCCACGGGGCCGCCACGTAGAAGATCACCTCGTCCGGGATCGACTCGCTGCGGTCCAAGAGCGGCCGCATCACGTTGCGGAGATCGTCCTCGACCATCGCCAGGAAGGCTTCCGCGGCCTCGGCCACCTCGGAGCGCGGGAACTCCTCCGCCGAAGGGAACCGTTCCGAGGCGACGAGGCCAGGGAACCGGCCCGCGCCGAGCTCCTCTGCGAGATGCGGCGTGAACGGGGAGAGCATTCGGCTCCAGGCGTTCGCAACGCGGTCGGTGGCATCGCCCGGAACGCCCCCGCGCGCGTAGTACCGCTTCAGCAGGGCGGGGACCGCGACGTAGATGGCCTCGGCCGCCTCGCGGGGGCGGTTCTCCCGAAGGTGGTGGGAGGCCCGAGCGACGACGCCGTGCATCTCGGAGAAGAGCCAAGCGTCCAGCTCGGGGATTCCCGCACCGGCGCCGGCGGCCTCACGCGCCATCCGTTGGATGTCCTCCAGGCGCCCGACCGCCGCATCGGCGAGCGCCGGATCCCACTCGAAGTCGTACGACGGGAGGGCGCTGCTCGCGTACACCAATCGCAGCGCGTCCGGACCCCACCGAGCGAGCGCCTCCCGGATCGCGAGGATCCGGCCGCCCTTCGCACTGACATCCTTCTTGGAGATCTTCTCTCCCGAGGTGCCCGTCACCCAGCCGTGCACGAAGATACCGCGCGGGCCCAGCTCCGGCGGGAGGAGCTTTGCATGGGTCAAGAGGAAGGGGGGGAAGTGGACCCGCTTGTGTTCCTTCCCACCGACGTTGCAGTCGAGCGGGTACCAGTAGAGGAAGTCGGCCCGGATCTCCTGCTGTAGGCCCGCATCGAGCGTGGGTTCCCCGGATCCCTCACCGAGGAACACGAAGTCGAAGAAGGCGTCTGTCAGGGCGGACGGGAGGATCCCCCGCTCCCGCACGAACCGCCGAACGACGTAGTAGGCCGGATAGAGTGTGGAGTCCGCGATCGGTTCGACGATCCACTCCGGATCGAACGGCAACGGCGTGCCCATCCAGCGGCCACGTCGGGTGCACGGACGGTCGTCCATCCAATCGAGGATGGCGGGGAGGTCGTGCGCGTAGTCCTCCGGGGAGATCGCCATCGAGCGGAGCGCGGCGTGACCGAGGGCCTTCCATTCCGGGTCACTGTAGCGGATGAACCACTGGTGGGGAACGCGTCGGATCACCACGGCGTGCCCGTTCCGGCAGATGACGGGCTCGGAGAACTCCTGCAGTTCGAAGCTCTGTTTGGTCGCTCCGAGGGCGGCGGTCACTCGCTCCCGTGCGTCGCGGACCGGGACTCCGAGGTAGTCGCGGACGGTCATCGTTCCGCGGGTGAACTCGAGTCGGTACAGCCGTTCGGTCGCTTCTTTGAGCGCCGGAGCGTCCGCGAGCTTCTTCGCGCCCGTCGCTCGATTGGCCCGCTCCGCGGGCGTTCCCGTTCCGGCCGCCAGTTCCCGCTCCGAGGGGGGCAGTTCATGGATGGGAGGAACCGCGAGGATGACCGGTGCCGGGCGCAGGCTCTCTCGCTCCTTGACCGTCAGCTCCGAGAGCGCGAGCGAGTCTGCGGGTGCGTGTGCCGGGACGGACATGACGACCCCGGTCCCCACCCTGGGGTCCACGAGCGAGCTCGGGAAGACCGGCACCGGCACCCCCGTCAGGGGTGCGATCACGCTTCGGCCCTTCAGCTCGGCGGGCCGGATCTCATGGCCGATGCGGCCCCCGTGCTGCTCGACGAGCCGCTCCGCTCCCGCGCGGCTCACGAGATAGGTTGGGCCCTCGTTCGTCCAGGATACCAAGGGGTCGTGGAGCGGGATCCACAGGTTGGTCACCCCGTAGATCGTTTCGGGCCGGAGCGTGGCCGCGAGAAGGATCCGTCCATCCTGGAGCCGGAACGGCACCGTCGTGTACCGAATGATCTCGGCGGTCCCTCCGGCCGAGAGATCCGTCTCGGACGGGTCAACCGCAACGGGGCCGCAGACGGGGCAAACGGCCGAGTAGTGCGTCTTCTGGACGAGCGCGTCTCGGTCGCGAAGGCGATCGAACTGCCACCGGATGAAAGCGCGATAGTCGTCGTCGACCGTAGTGAGATGGGCGCTTTCATCCACGAGCACGCCGACCCGGCGGTAGACGTCGAGGTACTGAGCGCCCAGGAATCGGGCGGCGAACTCGGGATCCTCGAGCTTGGGCCAGTCGGCCGGTGGGATCCCGTTCTGCTCGAGTTCGTGGACGGTCGTCGGGTTGCGGTCCTTTACCTTCTGGGCGTACGTGACCGCCGGCAGCCCCGAGGCGTGGACCCCCGCCGGGAAGAACACCTGCTCCCCGAGCATGCGGTGGAAGCGATGGAACGCATCGGCGTAGACGATCCCCCGCAAGTGCCCGACGTGCAGGAAGCCGCTCGGTCCGGGGTACGCGACGATCGCGTAGTACTTGGCCCGGTCCGGGTCGCGACGAGCGGTCGCTAGACCGGCCCGCTGCCACTCCTCCTGCCAATGCGCGGCCCGCTCGGATTCCATCGGATTCGTTCG
>JAKAZU010000067.1 GCA_021826525.1 Thermoplasmata archaeon | reverse complement strand
GTCACACCCCCGACGTGGGCGGCGTTCGTGAAGACCGGGGTCCACAAGGAACGCGCTCCCACCCAGGACGACTGGTGGTACATGCGCAGCGCCTCCGTCCTGCGCAAGATCTACGTCCACGGGAACGTCGGCGTCTCGCGTCTGAGCGCGGACTACGGCGGCAAGCGCGACCGCGGCAGCGCCCCCTACCATGCCCGGAAGGGCTCCCGAGCCGTGCTGCGGGAGATCGTCCAGCAGCTCGAGCATGCGGGCCTGGTCCAGGCGTACAAGAACAAGGGCCGGCGCGTCAGCGGGGAGGGTCAGAAGCTCCTCGACACGCTCTCGCGCGACACGTTGAAGGCTCTCGCCGAAGGCCGCCCCGAACTGGCCAAGTACCTCTAGCGCCGTGATGGGACGGGAGTCGCGGGATCCGATGACGGCCAATGACGACGTGGAGCTCGCCGAACTTCGACGGCGTCGCCTCCAGGAGATCCAGCAGATGCAGCAGGGGGCGACGCAGAACGCCTATTCCGCCCAGCAGGCCGAGATGGAGCGGCGCGACGCGGAGCGGGCGGAGATCCTCCGCCGCGTCCTGACCCCCGAAGCCCGAGAGCGACTCGGACGGATCCGTCTGGCGAAGCCGGACATCGCGGCGTCGGTGGAGCAGCAGGTCCTCGCCCTCGCCGCGAGCGGGCGGCTCCAGCGGCCGATCGACGATGCGATGCTCCGCGCTCTCCTCGAGCGCATCTCCCCGGAACGACGCGAGATCAAGATCACCCGCCGGTAGGGACGAAGAGGACACTCCAATGGCGAATCGCAGGAAGAGCTCCGCGCGCAAGACCCGACTGAACCGCGCCGTCAAGCAGAACCGCCGGGTTCCCGCCTGGGTCATGCAGCGCACGAGCCGGCGCGTGGTGCGCCACCCGAAGCGGCGCACGTGGAAGCGCGGACATCTGCACAAGTAATGGAGGAATAGACGATCATGGCACGCAATCCGAACGCCCCCGCGCCGACCGAGGAACTCGAACGTGAGTACGTGATCCCGCTGCGGGCCAGCGTGCACCAGCCGTCGCGTCGCCGCCGCTCGGGCCACGCCCTCGAGACCGTCCGCCGCTTCATCAGCCGCCACATGAAGGGCAAGCCCGAGGACGTCTGGATCGACCCGCGCATCAACCTGTACATCTGGGAGCGCGGCATCCAACACATCCCTCGACAGGTTCACGTGAAAGCCATTCGCTTCGAGGACGGCCTTATCGAGGTCGACCTCCTGGACGAGGCGTAAGACCTCCTCCGGGGGAACCACAGGGCGTGCCGGTCGGTCGTGCACTGTTCGGCGGAAGCCCGTATCTCGGCGTCCATCTGCGCGTTACCGACTCCGCGGCGATCGTACCGCCGAGCACCCCGGCCGCGCTCGAGCATGAGGTCGAGCGGCTGCTGGGCGTGAAGGCCCACCGCACGACCGTCTGCGACAGCGAACTGGTCGGTCCTCTTCTCGCGATCAACTCGAACGGGGCGGTCGTCGGCGACACGATCGATGTCTTGGAGCGTGCGGTGCTCGAGCGGATCGTGCCGGTGGTCGTGATCCGCGCGCGCCAGAACGCGCTCGGCAACAATCTGCTCGCGAACGATCACGGAGCGCTCGCGCACCCGGAACTGTCGGACGTGGCGATCGGCAAGATCGCCGAGGCCCTCGGAGTACCCGTCCATCGGGGAACTCTGGGAGGCCTCGGCACCGTCGGCATGGCGGGCCTCGCGACGAATCGCGGAGCGGTCGTGCACCCGAAGGCGACGGAGCACGAGGTCGCGTTCGCGGGCGAGGTTCTGGGCGTGCCGGTCCACCGATCCACGGCGAACTTTGGGGTTCCCGTGGTCGGTGCCTGCGCGATCGCGAACTCGCGAGGGTTCATCACCGGCCGACCCTCGACCCCGGTGGAGATCTCCCACCTGCAAGAGGGGCTCTCGATCTTCGACTAGGCCCGCGCGCGGAGCCGGGCTACGCGTTCAGGTAGTCCTGCGCACCCTGGATCAGGAAGCGCACGTCCGACGCGAGGGAGATGAACCGGAAGCCGAGCTTGACGGCCGCCTGCTTCTCTTCCACGTCGATGACGAGCGTGCCCGCGATCTTGCCATGCCGCTCGCAGGCGTCGACCACGCGACGCATGGCGTCGCGCACCTTCGCGTTCTTGCGATCGTCCAGCAGGCCCAGACTCAGGGTGAGGTCCTGGGGCCCTACGAATAGCATGTCCACGCCGGAGACCCCCGCGATCGCCTCGAGATTGTCGAGGGACTCCTTGGTCTCGATCTGAACGCCCACCGTGGTCTCCGCGTTCGCGACCCGCAGGTACGAAGCCAGGCGGCGCCCGTAGCGAGAGGACGCCCCGGCGGCCGCACCCCGGATCCCGTCCGGCGGATACTTCGCATAGGCCACGGCGGCCCTCGCCTGGGCCTCGGTGTTCACGAGTGGAACGAGGATCCCTCGCGCGCCCGAGTCGAGCGCCTGCTTGACGAGATATGGGTCGAGGCTGCCCACCCGGACGAACGGGGTGGCCCCGCTCCCACCCAGGTCGGCCATCATCGCGGCCATCGTTTCGGGATTCACCTGGGAGTGCTCGGTGTCGACCATGAACCACTCGAAGCCCATATCCTTCAGCGCGTCGAGGCAGACGAAGGAGGACGACGAGATCCAGGTGCCGAAGGACACGGCGGGGGAGGAAAGGAGCCGACTCTTCAGAGAATCCTGCACAGGAACGTCGGATGCGCTCAGGCCGGGGTTCAGGGATAACCGTTGCACCGCTTGTGGGGGTGGGGAGAACCGAGGTTCGCCCGACCGCTGGGAGCGGCGCCCGCCGAGCGCTCTAAGTTCCGCGTTTGCGCTTGATGTACCGGACGGTGTAGCCGGCGATTCGGTTGGCCAGCTTCTTGTACGTTGCATGGTACTCGTTGCCTTCGACCGCCACGCCGAGATCCGTCAGCTCGAGGACTTTGCGCTTGTTGTTCGCGAAATCTCCGTTGAAATCGTTCGGGTAATGGCGGATGAGGTCGATCGCGACCCTCTTGATGTAGGTCTGACGGATGTTGCCCATGCGGGCGGCTCCGACCCAGGTGCGGGTTATAACCGTTCGCCCACCGCCGGCCGGGAGGCTTTCCTCCGTCAGGCGCGCCCGGAAGCGCGCTCGGGCCCCTGCGCGAATCCGTCGTAGGCGATCGTACGGTCGGGTCCCGCCCCAAGCGCCCACAACGCTAAGCGCCCCGGCGAACCTGGAGGAGCGATGGCGCTCGGGATCGACCATCGGCACTGCAAGGTCTGCGGGAAGACCTGCGCTCCCGGTTCGGAGACCTGCAGCGCCGCCTGCCAGGAGAAGCGCGACGCCACGCTCCGCACCCGCCGTTTCTACACGAACGTAATGTACATCGTCATCGCGTTCCTCGTGATCGTGCTGGCCATCAGCTTCATCCGGTAGAGGGCCCCGGTGGCGCGTTTTCCGGTCGTGGTGCTGGGGGGCACCTTCGATCGTCTCCACGTCGGTCACGAAGCGCTCCTCAACACCGCCTTCCACGTGGGGCGGAGGGTGGGTATCGGCCTCACCACGACCGCCTTCCTGCGGGGCCGGTCGAAGCCGCGGGCCGAGCTGATCGCATCGTACCCGGCGCGGCGCCGCGCCCTCACCGCGTGGTTGCGGCGGCATCATTCCGATCGAGCGTGGTGGATCGCTCCTCTGGACGATGGCTTCGGCCGGTCTGTCGAACCTGGCGTGTCCGCGCTCGTGGTCTCGTCGGACACCTTAGAAGGCGCTCGCGCCGTGAATCGAGAGCGCCGAAGGCGGGGCTTGCCGCCCGTGGCGGTGGTGGCAGTGCCGCTCGTCCTCGCCGACGATCTCCAGCCGGTAAGCTCGCGGCGGGTCCGGGCTCGGATCATCAATCGTCGGGGTCGCCGACTCTCGCGCATCCCGATTTGGGTCCGGGCCCCGCGTGAGGCTCGCCCCGCGATCCGGGCCGCCCTCGAAGACGTCTATCCCTCCCCCCGGATCCGTTGGTCCGCCCCGGGAGAGCGCCCGTCGCGCTCTCAGCGGGAGCGCCGACGCCCGTCCGAGATCGACCTCGAGGTCCGACCGCGTTCGCGTCCGAACGGCACGTGGAGCATTGCCATCGCCGCGAGCCGGATCCGACTGCCGGCGATCCGGGTCCGAGTCCGCTCGGCCCGAGAGCTCGAGGCGGCCGTCCAGGAGAGGCTCCGTCCGCGTCCCGCCGAGCCGCGTGCATCGCGGCGACGAATTCGTCGGTCCCGACCGAACAAACATTAAGCCGAGCGGCGCCCATTCGGCCCGCGATGGAAACGTACCTCCGGGTGACGTTCGACAGCGAGGGCGGCAAGCCCTCGGAAGTGGCGGGCCAACTGCGTGCGATCGGGTTCGAGCCGACCCAGGGCAACTACGACTTCGTCTACGATTGGCAGGGCGGCGCTCGGCTGGAGCAGCTCTTGGATCTGACGGACGAGCTCACGCGCAGACTCCGCGGGTACCGGGTCCGGTTCGAGATCGAGACGGTCTGATCGGTGCGGGCCGGGAGTCCGGCTAAGCGTTTATAGAAAGCTCCGCTTCGACCGGGCGCCGTGCAGAGATATCCGGTCCGGGCGAGCCATCGCTCCCAACTGACTCCCGAGATCCTTCAGAGCAAGTTGGCCGCGGAGTTCGGTCCGGCCCAGATCGTGGGTGGCGCCGCGGCG
>JAKAZU010000066.1 GCA_021826525.1 Thermoplasmata archaeon | reverse complement strand
GAGCCCGGCGCTCGCACGCCCCGTGCTTTCCGCGGCCGTCACTCCTAGGGGAGTGGAGGGCCGCCTTCGGAGGCGACCTCTTCCTCGCGTTCCATCTCGGGGATATCTCCACTCGTGAACCCGAGTCCCCGGCCGGGTCGTACGGGCTCGAGACGGGGGGTGAGGGGGCGCCAGCACATCCGGGAGAGCGGGCCGAGAAGGCGATTTGGTAGACCGATCGATCGGCCCACTCGGAGCACATCCTCCTTGGTGAGCTCGCCTACGAGCGCGAGCACGACGAAGTACACCGCGAACCCGAGGATAACCCCCACGGCGAGCTCGTAGTACCGGCTGATCGCCAGCACGCTGTTGAGCCGACTCACGGCGACGAACGCGAGGAGGGCGCTCAACGCGATCATCCCGATCGCCTTCGGGTGGATCTGGACGTCCATGAGACGGTGCATGGCGATCGCATTCCAGATGAACGCCGCAACGGAACTCGCGAGCACCGCGAGCGAGGCGGCGATGAGCCCATCGCTCGACGGAAGGACGCCATACGGGGGGAGGAGCGCGAACGCGATCGCGAACATCGCGAGGACCTGGAAGGCGGTCAGGTACAGCTCGAGCCGACGCCAACCGATGGCACTGAGCCCCGCGGCGATGAGCCCGGTGATCGCCGCCGGGATCGTGCTCGCTACCAGGATGGCGAGCGGGATCGCCGCGGTCTGGGCGTAGAGCGAGTTGGTCAGGATGTTGAGCACGTTCACCCGGTAGATGACCAGCGCAAGGACCGCCGGGACGACGAGCATCGACGTGTAGCGGATCGCCTGCCACGTCCCCTCGCGGATCGCCTCGTACTGTTCGCGTTTGTGCAGCTTCGCTAAGTACGGAAAGAGGGGCGCGGCCACCGCCGCGGGAAGCGCGAGCACGAGCACGCGGAAGCCGTTCGCGACGAGGAAGTTGTTGACGGCCTGCAGGCCGAGGGTCGCGTTGACGACGAATGGCATCGCGTTCGAGGCGACGTACGACAGGCCGAGTGCGCCGAGCAGCGGCCAGGAGAACTTCAGCAGGAGAACCGCTTCGGACTTCTTATACCGTCGGACGAAGGCCCGTAGGAAGGGCAGGCAATAGATCGCCGATGCGATGGCCCCGACGAAGTAGGCCATCGTCAGACCGAAGAGCGTCGGGGAGAGGAAGGCCGCCACGATGATCAGCGGCGTGCGCACGAGCACTTCGACCAGGTACGGGTATTGCGCCTTGACGGAGTTGCCGACCCCGATGTAGTAGCTCTGGTAGATCTGCTCGCCCGTCCAGATGAGCGGGAGCAGGAGGAAGAGCCCGAGCGCGATGAGCTCCGGACCGTTCGAGGCGAGCGTCGCTCCCGCGAAGGAGATCGGCGCGAGCGTGAGCATCAGCGCGGCCGCGAGACCGCAGACCAAGAGGCGGATGAGGAGGTACGTCCCGGTGTTATCGGTCGCGCTCTTCCCCCGCGCGATGAAGAACCGATACCCACCCCCGAGACCGAGGTCGCCGAGGCTGTTGATCGCGGAGCCGATCCCGAGGAACAGCTGGACCAGTCCGAGGAGCGCCTGGAGAGACGCGGTAATCCCGACGTACTTGTACAGCACCAGGCTCCCGATGAACCCGATGAACTGGATCGCGATCGCCGCCAGGAAGACGCCGGCGGAATTGACCGTCAGCGAGTAGGCCCGAGGCGGGAGCTCTTCCGAGACGGGGACTTGCCCGGAGAAGGGCACGCCCGGGGGATTCGCCATCAGCCTTGGAGGGGACCACTCGGGCTCCCGCTCATATGTGCGTCGCTCGACTCTCCGATCGGGATCCGGAGCGAGAGCGCGAGCGCTTGCGTCGGCCGGCCCGGGGCGCGAACGCGCTGTCGCGCGCATGTGGGTATGACTCTACCCGGTCGGCAAGTTCCTCGATCCCCCGCGCGAGCGAACGCCATTCCTCTCGCGAAAGGGAGGCCGACAGGTCCCGGTCCCACCGCTCTCCCTCCACGTGGACCCGCTCGAGGGTCGCTCGGCCCCTTGCCGTGAGGGAGAACACCACCCGGCGGCGATCGCGGGTGGAGGGCATGCGTCGCAGGAGCCCCGAAGTTTCGAGCTCCCGGGTCAGGTAGGTGATCGCGGGCGCGGTTCGATCGGATCGTCGTGCGAGCTCGGTGGCGGTGATGGAGCCCTGCTGGCATGCCTTGAGCATGGCAAGTTGCGGAAGGGTGATACCCGCCGAGTGGGCGATGCGCCGGAGCTCCGGCCCGAAAGCTCGGAAGAGACCCCACAAGGCTCGCCACACTTCGCCCGCGACCGGATCGGATGGCGACTTCGATCGGGAGGCCGGCATCGCTACGGGCCCTCCGCGGAGATCGAGGCGACCGCGGGCGACGCCGAGTCCCTCGAGTCGGTCGTGAGGATGTGGGAGACGTTCCTCCGGCGCCCGAGCATCTCCCGGGCGAAGATAGCCAGGACGGCGATAAGGACAAAGCTCACCGCCGCGATTGCAAAGATGATCTCGTAGGCGAGTGGGGACGGCACCGAGATCGAGCCGCCGGGAGTCGCCACCGAGATCGCGTAGGTGGTCATGATCGTGCCCGCGATCGGGGCCCCCACGCTGGAACCGACCAGGCGGAACACGGTGTTGAGCGCGGTGGCGAGGCTGAGGTCCTTCGGTTCCACGGTGAGCACCATGAGATTGATGATCGACGCGATCGCGATGGCGAGCCCTGCGCTCGCCACGAACTCGCTCACCATCAGTGAGGCCGGGCTGTTGGAAAGCGCGGCGAGCACGAAGCCGATGCAGCCGACGGTCGAACCGAGGAAGACCATCGGCCGGATGCCCGTCCGCGAGACGAAGTGACCGGCGAGCGGGGCGAAGATCAGCTGGGCGATCGCGAACGGCACGAGAGCGACCCCCGTGCTGAAAATCGAATAGGAGAACCCGGATCCCGGAGGACTCTGGAATCGGAACGTCATCGCCTGAAGGGCCAGGAAGTAGCCGAGCCCGGTGAAGGTTACGACGAGGTTCGTGACCATCAGGTTCCGTTCCTTCAGCATCCGGTAGTTGAGGATCGGCTCCGTGGCCCAGCGCTCGTACAGGCCGACCGGGATGAGGATGGCGATGCCCAGCCCCATCAGGGTCCAGGTGCCGACCGCGGCCCATCCCCAACTCGGAGCGAGGGAGAGACCGAGGACGATGAGGGCGAGCGAACAACCGAGGCCGGTCGCGCCGATGTAATCGACCTTCGCCTGGGGGCGGCGATAGCGGGATTCCCGGAGGACAATCGCCGAGAGGACCGTCAAGAGAACGACGAAGGGGATCGCCGTGTGGTACGTCACCTGCCAGCCGTACCCGTTCGAGATGAACGCCCCGAGCGGCAGGCTGATCGCCAAGCCCACCCCGAACATCCCGCTGAGGAGGCCTTGGGATCGGGGTACGAGTTCGCGGGGGAACTCCTCCCGTACGAGGGTCATGGCGAGCGGGAAGATTCCGAGACCGATCCCCTGCACCGTGCGCGCGGCGACGAGGAACGCGAAGTTCGGGGAGAACCCCGTGACCGAGACCGAGACCGCGTAGATGATCAGAACGTATACCAGGACCCGCTTCTTCCCGTAGATGTCGCCGAGCTTTCCGATGATCGGTGCGAGCGCACACCCGGACACGAGGTAGACGGCGAGTACCAGGCTCACCTGGGCCTCGCTGACGTTGAACTGAGCGGCGATGGAGGGGAGGGACGGCGTGAGCATCGCCTCGATGTAGAGGACCACGATCACGAGCCCGGCCAGGAGGAGCATGGCCCGGTTGGCGTAGCGTCGATCGAACCGCCCAACCTCCGGCGGCGCGGGTGAATCGAAGGGGAGGGCGGGGATCGATGCGGGAGCGGAGGGTTCGGACATGTATGTCGCAGGTTCGGAGTTGGTCAGCCTCTCGTCCGCCCGAGCGAAATTACTTCTATACTTAAACTATTCAAGTCCAAAACCACTTGAATCGGTGGATCCCGGGCCGGGAGCCCACGGGCGGGCGATGCGGGGAGCCTAAGGGATGGGAGCACGGGGATTTGAACCCCGATATGCGGGTCTCTCCGCGCGCTCCAGTCACTCGTCATCGGGATGCGTTCGCATCCCTCCGCAGACCCAACTTCACAGGAGGACCGATGGTTCCCCCTGACTGGAGCCCGCTGGTCTACCAGATTAGCCTATGCTCCCTCCGGGCGGCCGGGACGGCGAGGAGAGATATCCTTTGTCGGTCGGAACCCCGGCCGGCCCCGGGGGATCTTCCCGGGGCAACCCTTATGTTAAAGAGTGTTTGTCCACAATCCAATGTCGTTGAATGGGTCTCCCGCGGTCCCCCCGCGTCGCATGGTCCCCTTGGCCTGGCTCGTGGTCGCGATCCTGATTGTCAGTGGCATCGGCATCGCGGGTGCTGCCGTCTACTTCGCCACGACCGCGAGCGGTGCCACCTCGGGCAACCTTACGATCACGGACGATCTCGGGCATCACGTGACCCTTCCGTACGACCCGGCTCGGGTCGTCGTTCTCGGGCCCAGCATCATGGATTCGATGTATCGGCTGGGCCTGCGCTCCCACGTCGTCGGGGTCGATTGCTACGCACCGGCATTCGGCGGACTCTCCTCGGATTACTCTCCCGACCAGATCGCGCTGTGGAATCTCTCCTCGTCGATGTGCATTCAAGCCGAACCGACGTTCGACTTCGAGGCGTTGCTGGCGGCCACGCCTCAG
>JAKAZU010000065.1 GCA_021826525.1 Thermoplasmata archaeon | reverse complement strand
CTCGCTGAGCAACCTGGACGCCGGGCTCCTCGGCTCGGCCGCGCTGATGGGAGCGGTCCTCGGACCCCTCCTCTTCGGTGCGCTCGCGGATCGCTACGGCCGTCGCCGTATCTATCCCATCACCCTGTCCATCCTGGCGATCGGAGCCGTCGGAAGCGCCCTGAGCACCCCGTTCCTCGGGCTCTCCATCGTTCAGGTCCTCATCCTCTGGCGGTTCCTGCTCGGCGTCGGCGTGGGTGGAGAGTACCCCCTCAGCGCCACCATCATGAGCGAGTACTCGAACATCCGCAGCCGAGGCCGGCTCATCGCCATGGTCTTCGCAATGCAAGGGTTCGGTCTGCTCGCGGGCGCCGGGGTCAGCCTCGCCGTCGTGTACTCCACGACCTCCCTCGATCTCGCCTGGCGGGTGATCCTCGGAGCCGGAGCGATCCCGGCGCTCCTCACGATCTACTTCCGGACCCGGCTCCCCGAGACGCCCCGCTTTAGCCTCTCCCAAGGCGACGTGAGCGGCGCGGCCCGGACCGTCGGGACCGTCACGGGGAACACCATCGCGCCGGTCTCCCGCCCGCGGGCCACGCGCGTGCCGCTGGCGACGTTCTTCCGGTCGTACGGGTTCTTGATCCTGGGAACGTCGGCCGCCTGGTTCCTCTTAGACACGGCCTACTATTCGACGAGCATCTTCAATCCGGTGATCCTCGCTCACATCGGTTTCGCCGACGCTCAGGGCTTAGGTGTTCTAGCCTATGTCCGGCTTCTCGCGCTCGGCAACGTTCTCATCGCGCTCGTGGCGGCCGTACCCGGCTACTGGGTGGCGGTGGCCCTGATCGACCGCGCAGGCCGACGTCCGCTCCAACTGATCGGCTTCGCCGTGATGGCGCTCGCCTTCCTGGTGCTGGCCTTCGCCTTTGGACCGCTCATCACCGTCCTCCCGGCGTTCCTGGCCATCTACGGACTGACGTTCTTCTTCGCGAACCTTGGACCGAACACGACGACGTTCGTCTACCCCAGCGAGGTCTTCCCCACCTCCTTCCGCACTACCGGCCACGGGATCGCGGCGGCCTCGGGGAAGGCCGGCGCGGTCGTGGCCGTCTTTCTGTTCCCGACCCTCATCGCCGCGTACGGTCTCCCCTGGTTCTTGGGATTGCTCGCCGTCGCCTCGATCCTCGGGTTCATCGTCACGATCACCCTCCTTCCCGAAACGTCCCGCCGCTCGCTCGAGGATGCGTCGGGGGAGGACGAGCTCGCCGTGCTCGTCCGTCGATTCTCCACCTACCTGCGCTCGCTCTGCCTGACGATCGACCAAGGCGCCGAGGCGCTCCAGGAGCTCCTCGAGGATCCGGGCACCGATCGGGAGGCCAAGGTGGCGAATCTCCGTGCGATCGAGCACGCCGCGGACGAGGAGGTGCACCGGATCTACGTAGAACTGAACAACCGGCGGCTCTCCGCGGATGTCCGGACGGACATCGGCCGCCTGGCCAGCACTCTGGACGACATCATGGACGGGATCGAGAGCGTCGGCAACCGCGTCCTCACCTACCGGCTCTCGGCGCCAAACCCGGAGCTCGCCCGCTTTGCCGTGATCGTGGTGGAGTCCGTGAACCACGTCGGCGAAGGGATCCTCGCCCTCGACGATCTCTACCGCGGCCGGACCGAGCGGCTCCTGCGGGTGATCGTGGAGGTCAACCGCCTCGAGAACGAGGCCGACGATCTGCTTCGGGTCCTCTTGGAGAAGCTGTTCCAAGGCTCCGATCCCCTCGAGATCCTGAAGTGGAAGGACTTCTACGAGCGGCTCGAGCTGATCACCGACCGGTGCGAGGACGTCACCGATGTCTTCCAGGACCTCGCGGTCCGGTACTCGCCGGGGCCCTAGCGAACCCCGGGCGCTCGCGCGACGGTTTCCTCCCTGCGGTCTCCTCCTCCGCATGCTCGCCCGGTCCGGGTCTCCGGCGTCCGCGGGCGCGAAGAAGTGAACCGCGTACGTATTGTTCGCCGATTCGCTCGGAGGGCAACCCTCTCCCCGACACCCGCCGCTCGGAGGGCGGGGTCCCGATTTGTTGACGGGAGGTCCGTTTCGGTCCGGCAGCAGGTATATCGGTCCGAAGGCCGTACCTTTACTGGATGTCCGACGACGAAGCCGGACCGACCCATCGGATCTCCCTCGCGGAGACCATCCTTGATGCCGCCGCCGATTACAAGGAGGGGGCCGCCGCTCACGACCAAGAGAAGGTTCAGGAGAGCGCTGAAAGGATGTGGCTCGCGGTCGCCCAAGCGGCGGATCAGCGTCTGGCGGACCAAGGGCAACCCGTGTCGGAGTACGTTCTGCAGCGATTGGCACGCCTTCGAATTCTCGGTGAAGGAAGCTTGGCCGGACGGGTCGCGGCGGCGGGGGCCAACCTGCACGCATTGTGTTTTCTCAATGGGGAGTGCGAGGGGGTTGATCTCGATCTCGAGGAGGCTTGCGAACTCGTGCAGGACCTCACCGGCGAGCGGGGTTACTGCGATTCCGTCCGGCGGATACTCCGGAGCGAGTGAATCCGAAGGCCCTCGGCCAAGGGGCCCCTCTCCAGCAGTGGGTGGGTCAACCACCGTGAGAAACTTCCGGTCACTAGGCGCGCTTCCGACGCGGGGCGGCTCTTCGCGCGCGGGGCGCTCGGGAGGATGCACCCCTCTTGGGTGCAAACCGTGCCGTGAAGTGCGGCAACCGCTCGGGCCGGTAGACCATGGTCAAACCTCGCACGTCCGCCCTACGCTCATAGACGCGCGCGACGACGTCCGCGACGAAGGCGAGGTGACTTGCCGAATAGACCCGGCGAGGGATGGCGAGACGCACGAGTTCGAGGGGAGGGCGCTTCGATCCCCGGTCGGGGCCGAACATGATCGACCCCACTTCGACGGTGCGGAGTCCACCTTCCCGGTACAGCTCAACGGCGAGCGCCTGCCCCGGAAGGTCCTCGTCCGAGAGGTGCGGGAGGAAGCGCCGAACGTCCAGGTAGATCCCGTGACCCCCGACGGGGTGCAAATAGGGCACGGCACGTGCATCGAGCAATCCCGCTACGTAGCGGACCTGCTCGACCCGATGGGTGAGGTAGTCTAGGTCCATCGCCTCTTCCAGGCCGACCGACATCGCTTCGAGGTCGCGTCGGGCGAGCCCGCCGTACGTGGGGAATCCCTCGTAGAGGATGAGGAGCTCTTTCATGCGCGCGGCGAGCGAGCGATCGCGGGTCGCGACAAACCCTCCGATGTTCACCAGTCCATCCTTCTTCGCGCTCATCGTCGCGCCGTCGCACAGGTCGAAGAAGGCGCGACCGATCTCGGCGATGGACTTCGCTCGCATTCCGCTCTCGCGCTCTCGAACGAAGTAGGCGTTCTCCGCCCAGCGGCACATGTCGACGTAGAGCGGGACGCCGTGCGCGCGGGCGGTGCGTGCCACCTCCCGGAAGTTCGCGAAGGAGACGGGCTGGCCGCCGCCGGTGTTGTTGGTGATGGTCACCATGACGAGAGGGACGTTCTCGCGGCCCTCGCGGCGCAGGAGCGCGTCGAGCGCCGGGACGTCGATGTTTCCCTTGAACGGGAAATCGCTCTGCGGATCGTAGGCGTCGCGAACGGCGACGTTCACGGGACGGCCCCCGTTCCGCAGAACATGGGCCCGCGTCGTGTCGAAGTGCATGTTGTTCGGCACGACGTTGCCCGGTCGGCAGAGGGTCGAGAACAAGAGATTCTCCGCCGCGCGGCCCTGGTGCGTGGGAAGGATGTGGTGAAAGCCGGTGATCGATCGGACCGTGGATTCGAACCGCGCGAAGTTTCGACTGCCCGCGTACGACTCGTCGCCGATCATGAGGGCGGCCCACTGACGGTCACTCATCGCTCCGGTTCCGGAGTCGGTCAGAAGGTCGATCCGCACCTCGTCGGAATGCAGGTTAAACAGATTGAACCCGGCGCGCACGAGCGCCCGCTCCCGGTCGTCGCGCGAGGGGTTCGGGATTCGCTCGACGACCTTCACCTTGTACGGCTCAACCGGAAGAGTCGGCTCCGTGGGATCGTTCAACGGCACCCGCACCAGAGGGCCCTATTTATCCCGCCCCGGCGGCTCCATGCTCTGGGAGAGATGGCTCTCCTTGGGCCCTGCGGGGGGGCCCATCGCCTGCCGACCAACCCTGGTGATCCCGCATGCACCGTGGCACGCCCTCGCTCAGTTTGGGGTGTTGGGGTGGCGAGTGGAGCGGAGGAGACGGACATCGCCCACCGTCGATCCGAGGCCGCGGTAGCGGGCGCAGAGATCTCTCGGCCGGGAACCTATCGGTGGACGAAGAGGGCATCGAGAACGCTACGGGCCGCGACATCTCCATCCTCCGCCGTCGCGCGGAGCGACATGGCGACGCAACCGCACCGTAGGCAATCGACGCCCGGCCCGTAGCTGCAGGGATGTTTCACCCGGAGGCGATGGTCCAGAGCTACGGCCTCCCCGTTTCGGTACGGGCAACGTGCGGCCAGCTTCATCGACTCCCCGGGGCGAAGCAATTCCAAGCTCGGTGCGGTGTTCAGGAGGAAACCGTCGTACTCCTTCCGCAAACGAAGAAGCAGATCGACCGCTGCATTCCGCTCGGCATCGGTCAAGACCCATCCCCCCGTCTCCCCGGCACGAGGTGAGTAAAATCCGAAGAGGACGCCCGCCGCATCCGCGCGGTGAAGGCGGGCGAGGAGCTCCCCGATCGAACCCATGTTGGCCGATGTGAGCGTACAGTGGAAC
>JAKAZU010000064.1 GCA_021826525.1 Thermoplasmata archaeon | reverse complement strand
GACGCGATCCGCGAGATCGCCGGGAAGGGGCACGTGATCCGGCCGAGAGACCAGAGCTTCGATATTGGATCGGTGCCGCTCGGCCGCCCGCTCCCGGATCAGGTCGATCAGCTCCTGGGAGACATCGACGGCGTAGACCCGACCGGTCGGCCCGACGCGTTCGCTCGCCGGAAAAGTGTAGAATCCTGAGCCGGCGCCCACGTCGACGACCGTCATGCCGGGTTGAAGACCGACCCGGCTCCATAGGTTCCGTGCATCCTCCGACCGGTGGCGATCGGGACTCTCCAGAACGGCGCTCGCACGTTCTCGCGTCCAGACCTCCTCGTGCATCTTCCGATGATCCGTATGATGGTGAGACTTCGGACGATGCTCGGGGTGCCGGGCGTGCACCTCGGCCCGGCGATCGCGGTTACGCTTCTGCGGAGGCATCCACGGCTTCCTTCAGGCTCTGCTCGATCTCCGCCCCCATGCGCTCGAGCTTGGGCCGCGGCAGGAACGCGCCGATCAGGCTCGTCGGTCGTTGAAGGGTGATTCGCGTTCGGCCCTGTTCGGAGGAGACCTCCAGCTTGCACGGGAGGAGGATCGCCACTTCGCGGCTCACGCTGAGCGCGGCGAGGGCATGCCTCGGGGAACAGACGTCGAGCAGAACGATCGGCTCGATTACGGCCTCGGTCTTCTCCAGGAGGATGTCGTGAACGCGGACGGTGGAAAGGATGCCGAACCCGCGTCGCTTCAGCTCGGTCCCGAGACGGACGACGGCCTCCTCCACTCCTTCCGTGGAGAATCGTTCGTACGTCGAACTTTCCATGGTGATCCCCTACCTCCTTCGCGATCTCTCACCCGCGCGGATGAGCCCCCGGGCGAAGGGCCGGCTGAGAGTTTATCGGTTCGCTCGCAACGAGGTCCGCCGGTGAAGGCGCCGCCTCGCGAACGGCGCTCCCGAGCGAAGGTGCGAGCACCCGAGCGACCACTTGAACGGGGACGTGCGCTTGCTCGAAGAGGACACCTACGGGGCAGATCCGGAGCGTCACCCTTAGTGCCGTCTCCACCTCCTCGCTCGACGCTTCGGTCCGAACTTCAAGGGTGCCCGCGACCCGCTGGATGGTCGGAGCTCCCTTCGGTCGCTCGGCCCTCAACGCAACTCGCATGTCGACGAAGCGTAACTTCCGCCTCTGGGCTACGAGCCCGAAGATCGTCGTGATGCATCCGGCGAGGGAGAGCACCATCAACTCGAGCGATGAGGTGCCGGCATCCGTCCCATCTTCATCGGACGGTAGGTCGACGGTCACATGGTGACCGCGTCCGTCGTCCAGCCGGGTCCTGAAGCCGCCCTCCCAGGCTCCGTGCGCTTCCATACTTACCATCCCCGTAACACGGATGCAGAGTAGAAGGGAGCGGAGTCAACGCCACTTGACCCTCTTTGCGGCGGATGGAAGACGGTGCTTCTCGAGCATGGATCGCTCCTCTCGACCACCGGAGGCAACGAGGGAACGCGCGCGACCATCAAGGACTCTTCCGTAGCGAGGGGCGCTGGGTCCGCGACTCTCCGCGAGGCCGCCCAGGGAGGAAGCGACCGGTATCGGCCATGAGCCGCTGGTATTCGGCCCCCAGACGCGGGGAGCGGGCAAACATCCGCTCTTCCACAGTTGCGCGGTACTCCGCGAGCGCGAAGAGCACGATCGCGTCGATCGCAACGACCGGGCTGAGAAAGAGGAGCGTGGTTCCGATTGACAGGAAGAGGATCGCCGAATACATCGGGTGTCGAATCCAACGGTACGGGCCGCTCCGGACGATCGGCTGGGTCTCGGTGATCTGGATCTTCACGGTCGTGTACCGACCGAGGGTGCGTAGTGCCCAGCCAACCAGCAGCGCACCTCCGACCCACACGACGAATCCGACGGCCTGAACGAACTCATCCCCGGGGAACCCGAGCGTCCATGGGCCGAGGTAGGTAGAGCGGGGGACCAGCAGGACCAGGAGCGCGTAAAGCAGTAGGATCGAAACTGCTGCGAGCCATACGATCTCGGTCCACGGGGGGACGCCTTCCTCGGTCGCTACCAATTCCTTCGGCCGGTGCTGGGGCAGACTGGGGCGAGCGAGCGCCACGGCCACCGCGAGGATGAGGAGGGCCGTGAAGGCGAGGCCCTGGGCTACTTCGAGACCGAACATGCTGCTCCCGATACTGTTCTTCTGCGCGGGCTCAGGGAAAAGCGGGCTGGAAAGGGTTGTGGCCGAACAGAGGGATTGCCTACCGGGTGAAGAACGGCGTCACCTCGCGGATCGTCCGTTGGGTCGGGAGCCCGACACTCTGGTACAAGCCCTCGAGACCTTCAGCGCTCGGGGCCTCCCACACGCAGTGGGCTTCGGTGGCGTTCGGAACGCCCACGATCGAGATTGGCCGGAACCCCGTTGGGATCTGGCCGTTCTTCGCGGAGGCGATCGCCCCCTGCACTTTCGCGATCACGGTCTTCGTGTCTGCATCCTTCCACTTGTGGCTGATTTCGTAGGTCGGCATTTTTCATCACCCCGAGGAGGCCTCGTACCGAGAAGAGCAAGCCCGTTGCGAATGCAACGGGCTTATTGCCCACAGGACGGTGCGGCCAAGGGCAGAGCCGGTGCGGATCGTACATGTCCTGATCCAACACCCCTGTCCCCTGTCCGCGCCGGTGACGGCCTCTGCGCGAGGGCTGCGGGTGACCCACCTCTGCCACCGTGGGAAAGAGACGACTCTCGAGGCCCATTCACCGGATCCGGTGGATCTCGCTCCGCTCCTCGAAACGTACCGGAACGCGGGGGGCATCGAGCTCTTCCGCGAGGGAGATGGGTCAGCCGCGCTCGTGCGATTCGCTACGTGCGCGTGCTGTCGCAGCGGCCGGGTGATTCCCACGATCGAGGCTGCGGGCAACCTCTACCTTCCGCCCTCGATCTACTCGGTGGAGGGTGAGACGTATCAGTTCCTGGTCCCGGAGGACGGTCTCGATAACGAGGTCCTCGCAACGCTGCCCGCGGACGTCCGCGTGCTCCGGATCGGGACCCGAGCGTTGACTTCGCTGGGGTTCGAGGACACCTTCCTCGTGCCGGTCGGCAATCTGCTCTCCAATCTCACACCGCGGCAACGCCAGGCGATCGTGCTCGCGTTCGCCCGAGGGTACTACCGAATCCCTCACGCCGTTACGACCGGAGAACTCGCGCAAGCGCTGGAGATTTCGCGGGAGGCGTTCGACGCACTGCTCCGAAAGGCCGAGAACAAGCTGCTGGCCGCGCTCTTCCCCTACCTAGCAGCCCAGTCGGCCTCCCGAGAGAGCCCGATCTCCTCCGCCCGATCCGCAGGAGCCGCCGATTCATGAGACCCTCACGCACCGGCCCGAGGCTGAAATCCGCTCGGCGGCGCAGGGACGTACGATCCAAGGGCGGAAGCGCATCCCGAGGCAGCCCCTCCCCGCCCCGCTCCCCGACGCGCTTCTGGCCTCAGCACTCGCCGTTCACCTGCGGCCCGGCGGCGCTCGGCAACGTCCTCCAACAGATCGCCCGCCACCGGCCCCCGGACGTTAGGGCGGAGGAGATCCAGATCTGGAGGGAGAGCACCGCTCTCGTGTGTCCCGGCTCGCACCCTCTCGGTCTCGCGCTTGCAGCCGTGCGAAGAGGGTCCTCAGCGGTCGTCCAGATCTCCGGGCCGCGCCCGTGGCTCTGGAGGCATATTCTTTCAGAGCACGCTGGACCCGAAGCCTTGCGCATCTACCGCGCGGCGGAGCAGCGACTCCGGCAAGAATGCACGGCGCAGGGGATTCGCGTCCGTTCCTACCGCGAAGGGCCGAGCCGGGCCGGATCTAGCGCCGGGCTCCTGCTCGTAGATGCGAGGAGCGTAGGCGCACCCTACTCCGACCCCCACTGGGTGGGGCTCGTCTCCCGGGGCCGAAATCTGCAAGTCTTCGACCCGCTTCGGCGATCGCCTTACCGCTCAGGGCGCTCACTGGACGACTGGAAGAAGCGCGCCGGGTTCCAGGGAAGCAAGGTATGGATCGCCCTCCTCCCGCTTCGCAGCTAGCATGCGGAGGGCCCCGGCACCCCCGAGCACGCCGTGGGTAGATCGTCGGAGCCGTGCGCGGCCTAGGAGACCACGGGGATGTTGGCCCCATCGGCCTTGAAGCCCGCGGCACGGTGAGCCCCGTCACAGTACGGCTTCTTCGAGGAGTGCCCGCACCGGCACAGGGCCGCCGCGACCTTCCCATCGACCATCACCAGGTTCGGCCCGTTCTCCACGACTTGGATCTCGATCTTCGTCATCCGCTCATTCAGGACCCCTGGGGTTAAGGCGGGCCCGTTTCCTCGGGTACACCAGCTGGTTCCGAGCCCACCGGCTCCGAGGGGAGGGGCCGGCGACTGGCGAGCCGGCCCCTCCCACCGCATCCGAAATCGTATAGGGCCTTGGCGGCCTACACTTGGTGCCGGAGATCGAGACGATGAGCGCCACAGAGGAGATTCTGGGAAAGGGAATGGTCGAGGGACTGATCGGCGCCTTGAGCGACAAGCACACCCAGTTGGACCTGCGGTTGAAGGGGGTGACGTTCAATCTGGTCGGGGCCCCCGTCAAGCTCGAAATGAACGGGACGGTGTCGGTCTCCGTTCACATGCGGGACCTCACCAAAGAGGAGACGGCCGCGCTTGCGGCCGCTCACATCGCCGCCACCAAGGCGACCTAGAATAGACGCAGCAATGCGGGTAGAGCGCCGAGCTCTACGCGGATGTTGCCCGTGAGGGCGCTCGCGCCCCTTCCGAGCCACGCGACCGGGCGCTTCCCTACCCGGAGGGTCACCGTCCAGCCGAGCTC
>JAKAZU010000063.1 GCA_021826525.1 Thermoplasmata archaeon | reverse complement strand
GCTGAAGTACAGTCCGTCCGAGACCCGAACGACCATGGGGTCTAAGAACGGCTTCAACGGTTCGGTAGCGAGGATCTCGTGCCGTGTGGCCACGTTGGGGACATCGAGGCCCGCGCGACGTGAGAGTTCCCCAGACCAGCCGCCGGCGGCGTTGACGCAGTGCTCGGTCGCGATGCGACCGAGGGACGTCTCCACGGCGGCCACACGGCCCTCGGGAGCGTGGATTCCCGTGACTTCGGCCCCCAGGAGGACCTCGACGCCGAGAGCGCGGACGGCCTCGTACAGACCCCACAGCGCCGGGAATGGGTACAGGATCCCGTCCGTGCGCAGGTACGTCCCACCAATGATCGCATCAGGACGGATACCGGGCACCAGCCGGAGTACCTCCGCGGCGTCGATGACCCGGGAGACGAGCCCTTCGCCGCGCACGACGGCGTTGACCCGGCGAAGGCGGGCGAGTTGGCCCTCATCCTCGGCCACGAAGACGTAGCCCGATTGCCGGAGCCAGATGTTGTAGCCGAACTCCCGCCCGAACCGGCGGTATGCGGCGACCGATTCGCGCGCAAGCCGGATCGTGGCCGGGGTCTCCCATTGCTGGCGGACACCGCCGCCGTTTCTTCCGGATGCCCCGCCCGACAGGAACCCTCGATCCAACACGAGGATCGGTCCGGCACCGGCGTGGGCCAGATGGTACGCGGTGTAGAGCCCGATGATCCCGGCCCCAACGACGACCGTGTGGTAGGAGGATCGGGCCGGGGAGGCGATCACGGCGCCTCCTTCTCATCCGGGGAGCCGGCAAAGGACGCCAGCGCTCCCAAAGATGTCGGCAGGACCGGAGGACGTTGAGTGATGTAGCCGACCTCGGACGGGCGGCGCTGTTCCAGGATGGAGAGAAGGAGGACGGCGTCGGGGAGGCAATACCGGCCCTGGCAGAGACCGGTGCCGAGGCCCGTGTAGCGCTTGATCACCTCGATCCCACGATACCCACGCCGCTCGGCGTCCTCCACTTCGTGGAGGAGGACGTCCTCGCATGGACATGCGATCCACTTTCCGGAGCTCCGGGGTTGGCGAAGGAGCTCCCGGTAGTATCCTTCGAGCTCCCCAGGTAGATCCAGGGAGGGAGGATTGGAGGAGGACGGCGCGGAGGAGTCCCGCTGCCCGATCGACGTCGCGGTGAGTTGAGCGCACCTGACCGCAGCCGCGGGGTCGGACACCCCGGCGGCCTCGCCTACGGCATACAGGCCGGGCACGGTCGTCTGCCCGGTCTCCGAAACGATCGGGAAGTAAGCCGCGGCACGGGAGCGCCACTGCATCAGGGCCCCGGCCTGGAAGAACAGCTGTGGGTGGGGCACACGCCGGTGGGCGAGTATGATCGCATCCGCTCCGAGCCGGAAGGAGGGCCCATCCGAGCGGGTCCGAAGCGTCAACCCTCGAACCCGACGTCGACCGACCGTAGAGAGAACTAGGCTCCGGGGGTAGAGGGGGACTCCCTGCTCCGAGGCGAGCCGGGTGAGATCGGGATTGACGTCTCCCGGAGCCGCGACGGCGGAGATCCTACTGGGAAAGCGCGCGAGTACCTCCCGCGCGCGCTCGCCTCCACCGAAGACGACGGCGCGGCTGAACGGCGGAGGCCCGGGGGCCGAGAGAGCGAATGCCCCTTCCGCCGTGAGCACCCCGGGGCGATCGTTCCCCGAGAACAGCAGGGAGGCATCGTAGCCTCCCGTCGCGACGATCACCGAGCGCGCGCGAACCTCCACGCCCTGGCCCGAGTCGTTGGTCGCGGCGAGGGCGAACGGCCTCGCCGCGGCCGGATCAGGAGGGGGGAGGAATACTGCCGTCGTGCGGCCGAGCATCTCGGCACCCGACATGGTCGACGCCCGGGCGTCGCGATCGAGCACTGCGACGGACTCGACGCCCGAGCGCAGGAGGGCGCCGGCCGCGGCGCTCCCGCTGACCCCTCCGCCCACCACCGCGACCTCCACAATCCTACGGATCGAAGCCGGAGGAGGCTGCTGCGCTGCCTCGCTAGGGGGGTCGTCATACCCGCTTAGGCGACGGACGACCCGCTGGTAGAGCGGCGTGAACGCTGCGGGGCGTCGAAACCCCCGAAGGGTGTCGATGCCCCGCGGGAACACGACATCGACGATGCCGAGGAGATCGAAGGACGGAGAGGGCCAGGCGTTCGCCGTCGTCTTCATTCTCGGCAGGTCGAACCCCTCTCGACAGGCCCGAACGTTGGTCCGTCCGTCCACGCGGACGAGGCAGTTCGTGCAATAGCCGACCCCGCAGAACGGGGCGCGGGGCCGGTGGTAGCGAATCGAACGTTGCAGCAGAGGAAGCCGGCCCTTCCGCGGCGGCGATCCAACATGGGGAACGCTCGGCGGCTCGGGCGAGGAGGCCGAGGGCATGCCCGACATATGGAACGGGCTCGGAACCCGCGCCCGGAGTATTTTAGGGTCCCGGCTCCGGGCTCGGCCGCGGAGGGGGCCGAATGGTGCTTCCGCGGGCGCGGACGACACCTGCCGGACGAGCCAACTATATAGACTCCTGATACACCGACGCTGCCGTGCGCGCCACCGGTGGATTTCACGGCCGGAAGATCCAGAAGACCGGTGGCTCGACCTACATCATCTCGCTCCCGAAGAACTGGGTCACGAGCCGTGGGCTCCACGCCGGCGACGTCCTGACCTTCGCCCCCCGCCCGGACGGCTCGCTGCAGATCCAGCCGGAAGAGGGCAGCTCGACGGAGGTCCTGCGCCGGGTGGTCGCGATCTCGAACGACATGGACGAGGAGCATCTGCTCCGTCGGCTGATCGCGGAGTACATCGCGGGCTCGACCTTGCTTGAGATTCGCACCCCGACGCGGATGAGCGCCCACACCCGCGACATCGTTCGAGGATTTGCTCAGCGCGTGATCGGCCCCGAGATCATCGAGGAGACCGCGGAGTCGGTGATCCTCCAGGACGTCGTGGGCCCGAATCCGCTCCCGCTCCCGTCCGTCATCCGACGGATGCACCAGATGGCGCGCGCGATGCAATCCGATGCGATGGCCGCCTTCCACTCCGCGGATGCGTCAATCGCGAAGGACGTGATCGAGCGGGATCGCGAGGTCGACCGACTCCATTGGTTCATGGAGAAGCAGGTCAACTCCGCCTTGCGGGATGCCCGGGTCCTGACGAGCCTGTCGGTCACGCTTCCGGACTGCTCGACGTACCTGCTCGCTTCGCGCCTGATGGAGCGGATCGCCGACCACGCCGTGCGCATCGCGGGAACGATCCCCCTGTTTCAGAAGGAGCGGCCGCCGGCCGCGATGGTCGGCGAGCTCGAGCGGATGTCCGAGGCCGCGGCGAAGGCCCTCACCGAGGCCCTCGAGAGCCTTGAGCACCGGGACATCGAGCGAGCGAATGCGGTCATCGACGCGGCCCATCGCCTGGTCCGCGAACGGGCCCACCTACTGCAGGAGGTCTCCACCAAGCGCGGCCGGATGGCGGTCGGCCTCGCCTACGTCCTCGAGAGCCTGGAACGCAGCGCGCTTTACGCCGGGGACCTCGCAGAGATTGCGATCAACCACGCCGTCGAAACGCCCACCGCCACGGTCGACCGTCCGGTCGGCACTCCCGTGCCCAAGGCGTGAAACGGGCCCCCCGGGCGGGGCCTACATAGCTAGGGCGCAATATTCGGTCGTCTATGGTAGTCGCGAGCCGTCGGGGCCCGCGACCTGCTCCACCAAGCGGCGGAGCTCCTCCGCCGACGGGACGCGGGGATTCGCGATGCACGCGGTCGAGTGCAGGACCCGTTCTACGATCACCGCTCGTTGGGCTCGGATCGTGTCGAGGGAAACCCCTGCCGCAGCCAGGGTCCGCGGGATCTGAAGCTGTTCGCCGAGCGCGCGCAATCTTTCGGAGAGCGTCGCATGGCTCTGACCCACCGGTTCGGAGAGCAGCGGCCCGAGCGCGAGGTATCGATCGCGCGCCGAACCGAAGTTGAAGTCGACCACGTACGGGAGCACGATACCCAGGATACGGCCGTAGCGGAGGCCCGTGTCGGGAAGCAGCGCCCGGGCGAGCGCGTGGGCGAGACCGAGTTGGGCGTTCGATGCGGCGAGACCGGCGCGTGTGGCGGCATAGAACAGGGCCGTCCGGGCCTCCTCATCGCGGGGATGGCGGGCGAGACGAGGCAGCGCGGTAAGCGCGGCCACGGCCGCGTCGCGCGCCCACGCATCCGAGAACGGATTCGCCCACTCCGAGGCGATCGCCTCGAGCGCGTGTGCGACGACCTCCATGCCGGTGTCGATGGCGAGGGCCGGCGGCATCGATCGCCCGAACGTCGGATCGACGAGGGCCCAGTCGGGAGTGAGGTCGCGATGCGCGAGCTCGATCGTTGAACCATCCTCCGAGAGGAGGTTGCTCGATCCCGTGGCCTCGCTCCCACTTCCTCCGGTGGTCGGGATCGCGACGAGACGGGGGCGCGCGGGTACGGCGAGTTCCGCAAGCGGAGTCAAGGCGCGCACATCAAGATCGGGGCGCGCCAACGTCGCGATCAGCCCCTTCGCCAGATCGATCAAGCTGCCTCCGCCCACAGCGAGGACGGCATCGAACGACGCGCTCCGGGATCGGTCGACTAGGAGGGCGAGCGTGCGAAAGGTAGCCGTCGACGGGACATCTTCCACCACGATTGATGAGATCCCGCTGCGGGCAAGCTCCTGGATCACCCGACGGGCGGGATCCAACGCCGCGATCGTCGGATCGATGAGGACGAACGCGGAGCGGATCCCGAGTCCGCTCAGCTGTTCGATGGCTCCCGGTCCCCATGCGATGCGCGGCGCCGTGAAGAACCCGGACA
>JAKAZU010000062.1 GCA_021826525.1 Thermoplasmata archaeon | reverse complement strand
ATCCTGGTCGTGGGAGGCTGGGGAGTGCTCGACCTCCCGTTCCTGCCGACCTGGACGATGATCTTCGTCTCGATCGGGGTGGGGATCGGCATCTCGGCCGCGATCCTCTTGGCCATCGAACTGGTCCGAATGCGCCGAAGTGGGGCCGCGCGTTCCACGGCCATCGGTTCGGGGGTCGGGCTCACTCCCGCCATGATCGCCCTGGTGACCTTGGGAGCCTGTTGCTCCACCGGTGCGGCGGCGGCCGCGGGGATCGGGGCCGTAGCCCAGACAACCGGTAGTACCACCTACACCCTGGTCGCGAACAGCTGGTACCTGAGCCTGTTCCAGGTGGTGGTCATGGGGATCGCGCTGATCGCCCAAGAGCAGCTCCTGTTCGTGACGCGGGGGATCTTCGCGCGCGCCGGGATCGACCGGGATCCCCCTGCGCTCGCCGCACCCGCGCCGCTCGATCGTAGGTTCGCCGTCGGAGCGATCCTGCGGGTCGCGCTGCTCGTAGGCGGCATCACATGGTCCCTCGCGATGGTCGCGGATTGGATCACGATCCCACCACAGAGCGCCTCCGCCGCCATCTGGTTCTCCTGGGGGATCCAGTACCAGCTCCCCGCACTCCTCGCGATCTTGGTCGCGCTGTTCCCCTCGGCGATCCACCGCGGCCTCACGACGCTCGCTCGCTCCTGGTCGCTCGTGCTGCGAGCGGCCCTGCTCGTCGCCGGGCTCAGTCTGGTCACGTGGGTTCCGCCGCCCATCTCGAGCTGGGGGATCTACGGTATCGGCAACGAGATCCTCGGGATGCTCGGGCTTCCGGCCGGCTGGGGCGCGGTCGTTCCCCTGACGACCGACAGCCTCACCGTCGCCTTGCGCTGGGGATTCCAGTATCTCCTCGTGGGCGGCTTCGCGATCGCGTTCGCCCTCCTCGCCGCTCGCGCTCTCCTACCCCTCGAGTGGTCCGCCGGCTGGGTGGGTGCCGGATCGCCCTCCTCGCCCGGGCCCTCCGCTCGCCCCGTCGTCCTCGACTCCCCGGCGAGCCCGCCCTCCGCCGCCTCGGCGGGTGGGATGCGGACCCCGTAGCCCGACGAGGATGAACGGAGTGGCCCGAAGGAACGGCGCCCGGAGCGGATCCCGATGATCGCCGCGTATGCGATCCTCGCAGGGATCGGCGCGTTGATGGCTTACGTGACGGCGGTCCTCATCAAGTGGGCCTCGGAGGCCAAGACCCCCGTCAACGCGTCGGTCGTGACGTTCCTCCTCGCGATGATGGTGGCGATGTTCGCCGGAGCGCTGCTCTACGTGGTCGCGCCGGGCCCCTCGTCGATCATCGAAGGTCTCTGGCTCGGGAGCGCGTTGATGTCGATCAGCGTCATCCCGTTCTTCCTCACCTACCTCAACGAGGTCAAGCAACGCGTCGCGGAGGGCGACCAGTTCGTGGCCCGGCCGATCGTCCATCCCTACCGATTCATCACCGCCGTCGTGGCCCTCGTTCTGGGCAACGAACTCGTGATGGGGGCCACGTTCCAACTGGCCGTGGGGCCCGCACTGAGCGGCGGGATCCTCGACGTGCTGACGAGCGTCGCGACTTCCCCTTGGTTCCTGTTCACGATGTCGGCCGAGATGGCCCTGACGACGTACTTCCTGCGGGATCGGATCTCTGCCGGGATGTACCGCGTGCTGCTCCTCCAGTCCCTCATCATGTTCCTCTCCCCCACGGCGCTCGCGCTCGGAGGGTGGGTCGCGTTCAGCGTCTATCTCTCGAGCGCGACGATGATCGTGCTGTTCATCTATCTCATGGAGTTCATCTACCGGCATCGCCAACTCGATGCCGCCTTCTCCCACTACGTGGGCGCTCTGCTGGGGATCTACGGGCTCATGATGGGGGGCCAGTTCATCTGGCTGTACTACGGCGGCTGGGCCGACGTCTTTGCGCTCGGCATCGTCGCCGAGATGGTCCTGTTCTTCGCCGCGATCGTCGGCATCGAGCGATTCGGCAAAGAGATGGGCACGCCCTGGCAGCTCGATGCGAACTGGACGTTCGGGGTGCTCGCGTCCATCTTCGTTGCCGAGATCTTCATGGGCGCCCTGCTCGCGGTCCAGATCGACCCCGCGCACTACGCGAGGGCGTTCTTCACGCTCCCGCTGAGCGGGAGTGCGGGCACGGTCGCGTACAACGCGATCTACAACGGATTCTGGTTCCTCGCGGGCGTGACGGCATCGACCTGGTTCCTCACGATGATGGGGATCGAGATGGGGGCCCTCGTCTACTTCAAGATCCGAGAGACGCCGAACCGGGAGAACCGGATCCGGATGGTCCTCATGATGTTCTGCTACGCCGTCTTCGCGGTGTTCTTCCCGAGCATCTACTACCACTCCGCGTTTCCGAACGCGCCGGCCCAGGCGACCGTGCCCGTCCTTGGTTGGTCGATGGGGATCGGATCGGCCGTGCTCGCGGCGAGCACGCTCACGGTCGTGATCCTCACCTACGCGATCCTGGGAACGCTGACGGCGCTCTTCGGCCGTCGGGTCGTCTGCTCCACGTTCTGCACGGCCGCGCTGATGTCCCAGGGAACGACGCTCGACTCGATGAAATCGTTCAATCGCTCCGGGCCGGTGGGGCGCAAGTACCTCGGCAGTCGGTTCTCCTCCGCCTACTCGATCTCTACCGGCGCCATCCTGGGCTCGCTGCTCTTCGCATCGGTCGCGTCGTATCTCGACTCGACCGGGGTCTGGAACGTGACGGTCCTCGGTGCGGACCCGACCATCTTCCTGTTCTCGATCTCTTTCGGGATCCTCTGGTACGTGATGTTCGTCACCGTCCCCTACGTCGGGACCTACAACTGCGTCACGATGGGTTGGTGCTACACGGGGGCGATCTCCCAGGCGTTCCACAAGATCGGATTGTTCAAGCTCCGGGTCCGGAGCAAGGACGTCTGCAAGGCGTGCACGACGCTCGACTGCGCCAAGGCCTGCCCCATCGGGCTCGTCAACATGCCCGGCTCCTTCCGCACCAAGGGCGAGTTCCGGAGCACGAAGTGCTGTGGCGTCGGGGATTGCGTCAGCGCGTGCCCCTACGGGAACATGTACATCTACGACGTTCGCCACTGGGTCCGCGGGAAGCTCGGCCTCCCGATCCCGACTCCCCGGGGCACGAAGCTTCCCATGGTGGGCGCTTCCGCACCCCCGTCGACGACGACGGCTACGCGGACGGCGAATACCTCGACCCCGGCTCCCTCCGTGCGGACCGGCCCTGGCGGGGATTCGGTTCCCGGTCTATAGGCCCGGATCCGGGCGCTCTCGCGGCTCGGCGACGGCCGTTGGGAGAGGGCTCCGCATCGAGTCCGGCCGGGGAATCTCTCCCGTCGGTGCGAGGAGGCTGCGGAGCAGGTAGACCGTCTCGCCGACCATGACCACGGTGGTGACGCACGCGAACGGGAGTATGTGCCCGGGCCCGGAGGCCACCAGCATCGAAGAGAACGCGCCGGCCGACATCAAGACGAAAGCCGCGGCGGCCCCGAGCCGCAGGTGCGCGGAGTGGACGCTCGGGCGCCGATCCGCGATGGATGCTCGCAGGAGCAGTACCATTCCGACCCCCATCACGAGGACCGTTGCGAGCGCTCCGGCGAGGGGGGATTCGGGAACCCACGGCGCCACGAACGCGGTCGCGGTCAGGGCGCCGACCGCCCGGGCATCGGCCACGGGCAGGCGGGTCCACCACAGGAGCGCGGCCATGGTCGCTCCCATCGGCCAGCAGTACCAGAGCGTGACCAGAGGGGCGGCGAGGAACTCGACGGGATTCCCCGTGAACCAGATCGTCCCGGCGAACGCCGGCGGCGCGAGCGGAAGGAAGGCAATGCTCATGAGATACTCGTTCGCGAACAAGAGCAATCCCAGGCCGACCGCGATGGGAAGGCTCGCGGGCGCGATCGCTTTCCGCGACTGCTTCAAGATCAGCGCGACGAACCAGATCCCGATCGGGACCATCATGAACTGAGCGGCGATGGCGAACAGAAAGAACCCTCCCACGGTCGGGACGAAGAGGTAGTACGCCACCCCGGCCCAAAGGACGAGCTGGGCGAGCAGGACCCCCGCACCCAGTACGAAGGCCGAGACCGCGTGGCGAGGCCGGTCGAGGAGAAGTCGATGCAGGACGTACAGGTTGAGCCCGATCATCGCGATCGCGATCAGGCCGACCGGCAGGGTCGCTAGCGTGAGGTCGCTCAGGCCCGCGACCATGGTCCCCGCGGCGGCCGGCGAGCGAGCCGCCGAGCCCGTAGACGCACCACGGAGGAGGACGGGGTGCCGGGTTTATCCTGCGTGCGTACCGACCCGCTACCAGCCGACCGGCTGGCCCCGGTTCTGCTCGTCCAGCCAGCGCTGGAGGGGCGCAAAGTACTCGAGGAGCCCGGTGGCCTCCATGCGCCGGTCGCCGCCGATCGCCTCGAGGGCGTCCGGCCACTCTCGGCTCGAGCCCATCTCGAGCATCGCCCGGAGGCGCTTGCCCGCCTTGCGCTGTCCGTAGATCGAGCACCGGTGCAACGGCCCGGTCCAATCGATCTCCCGGGCGAGCGCCCGATGGAGTTGGAACTGGAGGATGTGGGCGAGGAAGTAGCGCATGTACGGTACGTTCGCCGGAACGTGGAACTTCGCTCCGGCGTCGAAGGCATCCTCGCCGCGCGCGACGGGGGGGCGGATCCCCTGGTATCGCTCGCGCAGCTCCCACCACGTCCGGTTGTACGAGTCCGGACCGTACTCTCCGGAGAACACGGACCAGCGCCACCGATCGATCAGGAGCCCGAACGGGAGGAACGCGATCTTCTGCAGCGCGGTGTAGAGCAGAAGGCCGATATCGCCCTCGG
>JAKAZU010000061.1 GCA_021826525.1 Thermoplasmata archaeon | reverse complement strand
GCTCCCGTACATCGTTGCTTCCGATCCGAGCCACCCTTCCTCGATGCCGGCGTGCGCCTCGGCTCCCAGGGTGGCGAGGAAGGGTCCCCCGGGCATGAGCCAGGAGTAGATCCGCTCGAAGAGCGGGCGTTGCTTGGCGAGCGGCCGGTGGATCATGGAATAGAGCGCGACGACCGCTCCAAACATGTACTCGGCGAAGGCGACCTTGGCCATGTCCACGCGGATGAACCGTGCGGAAGGAACGAGCGCGCGCGCCCGCTCGATCTGAACGTCGGAGATCTCCACGCCCGTGACCCGATGCCTCGGCGCGAGCCGACGGGCGATCGGGGCGCCGCACCGACACCCGAGGTCGAGCACCTCCGCGCCCACGGCGACGTGATCGAGGATCGGCCCCAACCACGGTTCACACTCCGCGACCGTATGTCGGAACGAATCCGCTGCGGCGTCATCCGAACGGTATCGACAAGAGACCGGACCCCGTCCGTCTCATACCAGTCGTTTCGCACGCGCGCTCGAAAGCAGCGAGGCGGGGTCCGTGATCGTGTCGGCTTCGCTGGGCCGCTCGCCGTCGGGGGCGATGAGGGCGTCGAGGACATGAACCCGAGCGTCGGCCCGGCGCGTCGACTCGAGGCGGTACCGGAGTTGATGGCGGCGGACCCGCTCGAACTTGAACTCCCACGGTCCCAAGTGCCCGACCTCCCACAGGACGAGCGCGTCCGGCGGGGCGAGCGGTAGGCTGAGCCGCTCCTTACCCCGGGCCGCCGCCCGGAGCTTCTCCGAGGAGAGCGAACCGCTCTCCCACATCAGGAGCCCGCCGACGATCTTGCGGACCATCCCCCACACGAAGGACGGAGCCCTCACCTCGATCCAGATCCCGCGAACGGCGGCCTGTACCCGGATCGGTTCGATCGGCCGGAGGCTCGCCCGCTCGGCCGGTAGGCCGCGGCCAAAGGTACGCGCATCGACGCTCGAGCCGAGAAGGAGAGCGCCCTCCTCCAGGCGATGGATCCGGCGCTCGTTCCCGGGTAAGTAGTAGCGATAGACGCGGTGCGTCGCGCTTCGGACGCGGAAGGTTTCGTCGACCTCACGAGCCGCGTTGAAGAAGATGTCCTCGGCGGTTCCGTTGATCGCTCGCAGGAAAGCGGGGCCCGCGAACGGGCTCGTGACGGTCAGAACGTTCCTGCGCGCGCTGACCCCGGCGTCGGTACGGCTCGCGACATCGATGCGAGCGGCGTCTGCGTTCGGAGCGATACCGAGGCGCACGATTCCCGATCGGATCGTTCCTTCCACCGTACGGCGACCCGGCTGGCGGGCCCAGCCGTCGAACGCGGCACCATCGTATCCGAAGCGGACAAGCCAGCGCGTCGTGTTCCACCGAACCCCGAGGTGGTTCTTGAGCGCTTACGCCGTTGCGGGATCCACGCGGGCGTCGGCGACCGCCAGGGCACGGTCGAGCACCTCGAGGCCGCGGTCGAGTTCCTCGCGGGTGATGATGAGGGGAGGGCCGATCACGAGGTGCGACACCCAGCTGATGCAGTAGACCCCCTCCTTCATCATCGCCTGGCTCACGGCATCGGCCACGAGCGGCCTCCCCGCGATCTTGTCGTCCTCGGTGTTGAACGGCGCGCGGGTCGTGCGACTCTTGACCAGTTCCACCGCCGCGAACAGCCCGAGACCCCGGACCTCTCCGACCGATGGGTGTCGGGCTTGGATCTCCTGCAGCCGGCCCAATAGATACTCCCCGTCCCGTCGTGATTTCTCGATGAGGTCGAGACGGCGATACTCCTCGATGGCCGCGACGGCTGGCGCGAGGGTGAGCGGGTGCGCCTCGTAGGTGTGCCCGTGCGGGAAGTAACGCTCTTGGAAGATGTCGTGGATCGCCGGCGTCGTCGCCGTCAATCCGAGAGGCGCGTACGCACCGGTGATCCCTTTCGCGGTCGTCAGGATGTCCGGAACGACGTTCCAACGGTTGACCGCGAACCACTCCCCGACGCGGCCCCAGCCGCTCATCACTTCGTCCGCAATCAGAAGCACCTCGTGCTTTCGGGTGATCTCGCGGATGCGGGGGAGGTATTCCGGCACCGGGACGATGACGCCGTTCGTGCCGACCACGGGCTCCACGATCATCGCCGCGACGTCCCCCTCCCGCGTGATCTGCTGGTCCACGTACTCCGCGCACTCCACGTTGCAGCTAGGGTACGTGAGCCCGAACGGGCAACGATAGCAGTAACAGTCGGGAGCGAAGACGGTTCCCGGGACCTTCTGGAATCTCTCGATGACCCGACGACGGAGCTCGCCCGTCACGGAGATCGAGGCAGCCGTGGCGCCGTGATAGGATCGGAAGCGCGAGATCACCTTCGTGCGGCCGGTCGCGGCGCGCGCGATCTTCAGCGCGGCCTCGTTCGCCTCCGTCCCCGACGTGCTGAAGAAGAACCGGGAAAGCGGGGAGGGCAGCACCTCGAGGAGCCGGGCCGAGACCTGCGCACGGACCGCGGTCGACATGCCGGGGGCGACGTACGGCAACGTGCGCGCCTGATCGACGATCGCCTGGGCGACCCGTTCGTTCCCGTGGCCGAGGTTCATCGCGATCAGCTGGGCCGATAGATCGAGGTACTCCTTACCGGCCCGGTCCCAGAACTTGGACCCCTGGGCACGCACCACGACCACGGGGTCCCATCCGCCTTGGCGTCGCCAGGTGACGTAGTTCGTCTCCCGGACGATCTTGCGCTCCGCTTCCGGATCCATCGCTCTCGACTCGGCGAGCGAGCCGCCCCTAATAAGGGCCCATCGCCCGACCCTCCGGGCATTGTGATATGCGCAAGGGCCCTGGAGCGCGCGAGCACGTCGATGACCCACGAGGCCGAGTGGTCGAGCTATCGGGACGCTCCCCGAATCCTCCATCCCCCTCCGGGTCCCCGCTCCCGGGAACTCCTCGCCGAGCAGGCGCAACTCGAGACCGAGGCGGTTTCCTACCCCCGCCACTTTCCGATTGCGATCGCTTCCGCCCAGGGAGCGACGATTGAGGACGTCGACGGCAACCGGTTCATCGACTGGGTTGCGGGCATCTCGGTCCTCAACCTCGGCCACCGCCACCCTCGCCTCGAAGCGGCCCTCCACACTCAGGCCGGCAAGATCTGGCACGCCCTCGAACTCCCGACCGAGGCACGGATCGAGTTCTTGCGCGAGCTCCAGGCGCATCTACCGGGGACGTTGAAGAACCATGCGAAGATCCTCTTCACGGTCACGGGCGGCGATGCGGTCGAGACGGCCGTTAGCCTCGCCGATTTTGCTCAGGGCCGCACCGGCACCGTCGCCTTTTCCGGGGCGTACCACGGGGTCCACGGCGGAGCGGTCAACCTGACGAGCGGCCGCCGGTACCATCGCACCACGTCCTTCCACGGAGGCTCGATCGTTCGAGTTCCGTACCCCGACCCGTACCACCCGGTCCTCGGTGCCGACACGGGCGCGGCTGGAACGATCCGCTATCTGGAGCATCTGGTCACGGATCCGCATTCCGGGATCGATCAGATCTCCTCGGTGCTGGTCGAGCCCATCCTCGGCGAAGGAGGGTACGTGGTCCCGCCGACCGATTTCCTTCCCTCCTTGCGGGAGTTTTGCGACCGCCACCACATCCTGCTCATCGCCGACGAAGTGCAGACGGGACTCGGCCGGACCGGACGCTTCTGGGCCGTGGAACACTCCGGGGTGACCCCGGACATCCTGTGCATCGCGAAGAGCATCGGGGGCGGAATCCCCCTCTCGCTGGTCGCCTACCGCGAGGATCTCGCTCCCGAACTTCCCCCCGGATTCCACCTGGGGACCTATCGAGGGAATCCCCTCGCGCTCGCGGTCGGAACCGAGGTCCTCCGCATCCTCGCCGGAACGGACGTGATCGAGCGGACCCGGACGCGCGGTGCTCGCTTGCTCGAGCGGTTCCGCTCCATTTCGTCGTCCCGCCCCGCGATCGGCGACGTGCGGGGTCTTGGCTTCATGATCGGCACGGAGTTCGTTCGCGATGCCCGCGCGCGCTCCCCCTGGACCGAGGGTGCGAAGTCGGTACGCATGGGCATGCTCGGCCGCGGGGTGCTCATGCACACCGCCGGCTCGTACGATCAGGTGCTGCGGTTCATGGCCCCGCTCACGATCGAGGACGAGCTCCTGGAACGCGGGACCGAGATCTTCGAACAAGCGATCGGAGACCTCGACCGCCATCCTCCCGCAACGGCATCCGCCGCCGACGGATCGCGCCTATCGCCGCCTCCGGCTCACGCTCGACGTCCGGCCGCGTACCAACCCCATCCCACGGCCTCGGATGCCGCGATCCGACGGATCAACCGTCGGCGTAGTTCACCGAGATGAGCTTGACCTCGGTCATCTCAAGCATCGCGTCACGGATCCCTTCACGGCCGAGCCCGCTCTCCTTCACCCCACCGAAGGGAAGCGCGTCCCAGCGCAAGTTTGTCGGATCATTGAGATGGACCGAGCCGGCTCGGATCCGCTTCGCTACACGGAACGCCCGTGCGAGATCCCGGGTGTAGACGGAGGCCTGCAGTCCGTACGGAGTGGCATTGGCGATCCGAATCGCGTCCTCGATCTTCTCGAAGCGGAGGATTGGCGCGATCGGGCCGAACGGCTCCTGCTGCACGACTTCCGCACCCTCGGGCACGGAGTCGAGCACCGTCGCCTCGAAGAAGTTCCCATCCGGAAAGGAGTTCGAGCGCCGACCGCCCGTCAGGACCGCGGCACCCCGATGATGGGCGTCTTTCACCATGCGCTCCACCCGATCGACCGCGGCCCGGTCGATGAGCGGGCCGAGCTCGGTGGTCTCCTCGCTGGCCGGCCCCAGGCGGAGCCCTTTGGCCCGCGTCGCGAGCGCGGCGCTGAACCGGTCGGCCACCGCTTCCTGGACGAGGAACCGCTTGGAGGCCGTACAGACCTGGCCCGAATATCCGAACGCGCCTCGCGCGGCGGCCGCGACCGCCACGTCGAGGTTCGCGTCGTCGAGCACGATGAACG
>JAKAZU010000060.1 GCA_021826525.1 Thermoplasmata archaeon | reverse complement strand
GCACGATCCGGGTGTTCGAGAACGCATCCCTCGCCCAGCCAAGGAAGCGGTACCGCTCCCCGTTGCGCTCGTACTCGTGATCGAGATTGATCGTGAGCGATTGGGGTGTCCCGAAGCTGTCGACCTGGACCGAGTGGTCGACGATGAGGTCGACCGGCACGACCGGATTGATCCGTTTCGGGTCGAGCCCGCGCTCGGCCGCATCGTTGCGCAGGGTGGCGAGGTCCACGAGCGTGGGGATCCCCGTGAAGTCTTGCAGCAGGACCCTCGCCGGATGGAACGGGATCTCGACCGTTGGGGGGATGTCGCGACCCTCGGCGAGCGCGCGGATGGTCTCCGGGCTCACGCGCGCCGGGTCGAACCGGCGCACGAGGTTCTCCAGAAGGATCCGGACGGTCCGGGGACGCCGGGCGAGCTTGGAGTGGTCGATCCCCGAGAGGCGGTCGAGGCGGTAGACGAACGAATCTTCTCCGGCCAGAAAGACCGACTCGAGAACACCGAGGGGATCCGCGGGCTTCATGGTCCGTAGAGTACGCGACCCTTCTTGGGCTCTGCGGTACGTGATCCACCTCCTTGCCCGAGCGGTTGCCCGGGCCGACGGTCACCGGGAGAAGCGGAGCGAGCGCTCCCAGCGCAGCGCGAGGCGCTCTCCCGGACGGGGCCGTGCCGCATGGCGATCCAGCTCGACCTCGAGCCGCTCTCCGCTCGCGCACCGCACGACCACGAGCGAGCCACGACCCGTGAACCCCACGGCGAGAACGTCGACCGGGAGGCCCACCGAGCCGATCGGGTCGAGCCGCGCGTCTTGGGGTCGGAACGCCATCCAGCCCGGACCCTCCGGCAGGAGGTTGTATCCCAGGAAGCGGGCCGTGCCGACGTCCAGCGGCGCGTCGTACACGGTCGCCGGTGCGCCGATGGCGTGCAGTCGACCCTCGAGCAGGATGGCGACCCGATCCCCGAGGAAGAGGCCCTCCTCCCGATCGTGGGTGACGTGGACGGCCGCGATCCCCCGCTCCGCGAGCACGTGACGGAACTCCCCCCGCAGGCCGGCCCGGACCCCGGCATCGATCGCAGCGAACGGCTCGTCGAGCAGCACGACCCGGGGGTGGGCCGCGATCGTGCGGGCGAGCGCTACCCGTTGGCGCTCTCCTCCCGAGAGCGTCGCCGGATTGCGTTCTTCGAACCCCTGCATCCGGACGAGTTCGAGGGCCCGGCGGGCCTCGGTGTCCGTCTCGGAGAGCGAGCGCCCCTGAACGAGCGGGCCGTAGGCTACGTTCTCGTACACGGTCCGGCGCGGAAAGAGCGCCGCTTCCTGGAGCAGCAGCCCGATGCGTCGGCGGTGAACGGGCACATCGCGAAGATCTTTTCCGTCGAGCCGGACGGCGCCCCGAGCGGGGCGCTCCAACCCCACGATGGTCCGCAGCAGCGTGGTCTTTCCGCTTCCGTTCGGGCCCATCAACGACAACAGCTCGCCCGGAGCGACCTCGAAGGATATCGAATCCAGTACCGAGGTCCGACCGAGCGAGACCGAGAGATCCTCGACCTCGAGCACGGGAGGCTCAGAGCTCGGCACGGTTGCCTCCATAGTTCACCGCCGCGAAGACGGCGAGGCTGACCAGGAGCAGCAGCCCTGCCGCCGCCTCCGCGAGCGGGAACTGGCGCAGGTCTTGGAGATCGTAGACCGCGACGCTCAGGGTCGCGAAGTTCGGAGTGACGAGGAAGTACGTCGCGGTGAACTCCCCGAGCCCCAAGGCGAAGGCGAAGAGCCCGGCCGTCAAGAGTCCGCGACGGACCTGGGGGAGATCGGTGTCGAGGTAGGCGATCCAGGCCGGGGCCCCGAGCACGCGTGCGGAATCTCGAGCCGCGGGCGAGAGCCCGGCGAGAGGTATCTGGAGGCTCTGGAGGGCGAACGGGAGCGCCAGGATGGACTGGCTGACGATGATCAGGATCCACACGGTCGACTCCCCGCCGAGCACGGGCCGCCAGAACTCGGCCAGCGAGAACGCGAGAAGCACCGGCGAGATCAGGAGCGGGAGGAACAGGTACAGCGACAGGCCCGTAGCGAGCCGCGGCCGAGCTCCGAGCGCGTAGCCGGCCACGATCCCGAGGAGCAGCACGATCGTCGCCGCGACCGCCGCGAAGAACAGGGTGTTGGCGAGGACCTGGACCAGCGGGATCCCGAGAAGGTGGGTCGCGGTGGGACCGAACAGTTCCGTCCACGGAGCGCCGAACGCCCCTCCTCCCGGAGGGCTCAACGAACGATAGAGCACCGTCCCGAGGAAGAACGCGACCGCTCCCAGAAGGGCGATCGTCTCCGCGGCGAGCGCGTAGGCGAGGGGCGAACGGACGCGTCCCGGGCGCGGTCGGGTCCGGACCGACGAGCTCGACGAGCGGAGCCGGTGAAGGAGCACGAGGTAGATCGCCGTCGGGATCACGAGGAAGAGGAAGAGCGCGAGGGCGAGGAGAGCCGCACCGGTCGGATCGAACCCATACTGGTCGAGGTACCAGATCCGGGCCTCGACCGTGTAGCATCGCGCTCCGCACAGGACGAGTGGGGTCGCGAAGGCGACCGCGCTGAACAGGAAGGTCAGGAATCCACCGGCCGCCGCCCCGAGCCAGGATCCCGGGCCCCAGACGTCTCGATACGCTCGCGTCGGACCGCCCCCGAGGGTCGCCGCTGTTTCCTCCAGCTCCGAGGAGGCGCTCTCGCATCCGAGCGCCGTGAACAAGATCACGATCGGGACGTTGAACAAGAGGTTCGCCGCGACGATCGCCGGAAGGCCGTGGCCCAGGACCCCGAGGACCGGTATCGCGCTCGATACGGTGCCGGACGGACCGAAGAGATCGAGGATGCCGAGCACGACCACGATCGAGGGGAGGAGGAACGGGACGAGCAGGAAGGCGCGGACGGCGGAGCGACCGGGCCAGGTGTAGCGGCCCAGGAACACGCCGGCCGGATAGCCGATGGCGACGGCGAGCACGGCGCTCAGGCTTCCCTGCTCCAGCGAGTTCTCGAACGCCTGCCGATTCAGCGGGGACTGCGTGAGCGCGTCGATCCAGCCGGCTCCGCCTCCCGCCCAGAGCCCCTGACCGAACAGCAGGGCGACCGGGAGGAGCGCGAAGAGGAGGACGTAACCGATGATCGGGAGGACCGGCCACGCCCCCCGATCATCTACGGTGGAGCGTACTGGTTCGCCAGGGTCTGCCATTCGTTCTGCCAGTTCGCGATGTTCGCGGCGAGTGCGGAGGGGGTCGTGTACTCGTTGAGCGGCACGATCGAGTTCGGGTCGATCAGTCCGCGGTACTCGGAGGGGAGCGGGACCGTCCGGTTCGCCGGGTACTCCCACTCATTGAGCGGGATCTCGTTCTGGACCGTCCCGTTCAGGAACCAGTTGATGAACTGTTCGTCGAGGGAGAGGTGCTGCGTCCCGGCGACGATCCCGATCCCGTAGATGGTCTGCCAACCGTAGAGCGTGTGGTTCCAGCTCGTCACGGTCGTGTTGAACGCCCCGAGGCCGGGGTTGACGATCGCGTACGCCGGGTCGGTCGTGTAGCTGACGACCGCGAGCGGGTTTCCCGGAGGAGAGGTGAACTCGTTGAACGCGGTCGACCAGTCGGGCGCGCTGGGAGCGTACGGAAGGACCTGCTGCCAGAAGTTCTGCCAGTTCTCGTGCAGGATCGCGGAGTAGAACTCGATCTCCCAAGCCAGGAACTCCTCCCCCGTGATGTCGGTCGTGGGGTTCTCGTAGAGGAGCTGGCGCGCCCACGTGGAGTTCTGCGAGAAGTTCAGGAACGAGGAGTTCGCGATAGCGCCGTTCGTGATCGTGCGGAACGACGCATTGTAGTCGATGCCGAGATAGCCGTATTCGTACGGGGTGACGGCGTGATCCGGGCTCAGGTCCCGGACCAACGAGGCCGGCACGGTCGCGAGCGCGGGGGAAACGTACGGGACGAGCAGCCCCTGGCTCTCGGCTTGGCTCGCGGTGATCTCGTCCAGTCCGATCACGAGGTCCGCTCCGGGCGAGTTCTTCTGCGCGAGCAGCGTGCTCGCCAGATCTCCGGAAGGACACTCGACCTGGATGCGGACGTGATGCGCCGCCTCGAAGGTCCCGAAGACCTTCGAGAACGCAGGGGCGCCGCACGTACCGCCGAAGAGGCTCGAATACGTGTAGATCGTCAGGGTCGGCGTCGGGGTGAAGTAGTACTGCGTGAGGCCGATGCCGGCGACGACGACGACCACCGAGACCGCCGCGATCAGGATGATCGTGCTCGCGCGGCCCGGGCGGCGCAATCGCCGCGGCGACGCGGCCGCGTTCGATGGTGCGCTGCTCATTCCTCCGGCGAACCGGCGGAGAGGATGGTCACTTCGTCCATCGCGTTCCCTTCGCGGGCATTATCCCGTGCAGGTTCCTGGGGTCGACGAGGCGTGCTCGTCCTCTCAGCCGGTTCACAGCTCCCCCTGCGAGGAAGACCATCCCGTCCGCGGCATTAACGTTTGCAGACCTGCCGGTTCGCGTGCGGGTCGAGGGAGGGCTCGGAGCTCCTCGACGTCCTTCGCGACCGACGAGGGCCCGCGGCGTGCCGGTCTAGCGTGATATACCCCTCGCGAGTCTATGCGGTAGAGGAGCGTCGCCCGATGGTCGATTCGATGGACCAGCTTCGGTTCGGCACGGAGCTCGTCAAGCGCGGCTTTGCCCGCATGCAGCAGGGCGGCGTCATCATGGACGTCACCAACGCGGAACAAGCCGCGCTCGCAGAGGAGGCCGGGGCCGTCGCGGTGATGGCGCTGGAGCGGGTCCCCGCGGACATCCGGGCCATGGGCGGTGTCGCCCGCATGGCCGACCCGCTCAAGGTGCGCGAGATCCAGGCTCGCGTCACGATTCCCGTGATGGCCAAGTGCCGCATCGGTCACACCTCCGAGGCCCGGATCCTGGAATCGCTCGGAGTCGACATGGTGGACGAGTCCGAGGTCCTCACGCCGGCCGATCCCTTCTACCACGTCGATAAGAAGGCGTTCCAGGTACCGTTCGTCTGCGGCGCCCGAAACCTTGGGGAAGCGCTTCGCCGCATCGACGAGGGCGC
>JAKAZU010000059.1 GCA_021826525.1 Thermoplasmata archaeon | reverse complement strand
CGTGGGGCGAGCCGCTGCCGAGCACCATCTCGGGGCCCGTCGCCGTTCCGACTCCTGTGCCCACCCCCGTCCCCGTCTCGGCCGAGTCGGAAGGCGGGGTGTGAACCGGGAGGGCCGATGCGCGGGCACGACCTCTTTCGGTACGCCGCCGTCGCCGCGCTCGTAGCCTGTTACGTGACGATCATCCTGGGCGGGAACGTCATCGCGAGCGATTCCGGCCTCGGATGCCCGTCGTGGCCCGCGTGCAACGGGTCGTTTACTCCGCTCCCGACGGTCTAGGGAGCGAGTGCGGTCGAGTGGGCCCACCGCGTCAGCGCGTTCTTCCTCGCGGTGGTGATCGTCATCCTAAGCGCCTTCGCCCTCGCCTACGAGCGCCGCCGGCCGGTCCTGCTCAAGCTCAGCCTGTTCTCGCTCGCGCTGGTCGTCGCGCTCGCTCTGCTCGGAGGAGCGGTGGTCGATTCCAGCCTGGACCTCACCCTGGTCCTCCTGCACTTCGCGCTCGCCACGATCCTGTTCGGGGTCCTGCTCATCCTCGTGCTTCTGTCCAACCTGCGCTCGCTCTCTCGGCGGTGGGTCAACTGGGCGGTGAAGGTGGGCGAGGAGTGCGAGGCGGACCCGTATGCGCTCCCCGGGGCCGACCCCGTGGACGATGGAGCCGCTCGGCCGGGCTCTTCGCCCGGCCCGGAAGGCTAAGCGAGCGAGCGGGTTCGCTGCGTCCAACGTAACTCGATGAGCGAGGTCGCATCCGCCCGTGCATCTGCGCTCCCCACGAGCTCCCGCTTCTCGGACGCGGTGAGCCTCGCGAAGCCCGGGATCACGTTGCTGATCGTCCTCGTGGCGGTCGGCGGGTACTTCCTGGCGAACCCGACCGCGATCGACTGGTACCGCCTCCTGCTCCTCGTCCTCACCGGGGCCGCCGCCTCGGCCGGCGCGGCGATGCTGAACCACTACCTCGACCGGGACGTCGACCCGCAGATGCATCGGACCTCCGACCGGCCGCTGGCCGCCGAACGGATCGCATCGAGCACCGCGGTGCTCATCGCGGGTCTGGCCTTCCTCGCCGTGGGAATCGGCGTGGCCAGCGCGTTCCTCAACCTCCTCACGGGATTCTCGATCTTCCTGGGAGGGTTCACGTACGTTGTCGTCTACACTGCCTGGCTCAAGCGACGGTCGAGCTGGAACATCGTCATCGGAGGCTTCGCGGGGAGCGCCCCCGCCCTCGCGGGGAGCGCCGCCGCGATCGGCTACTGGTCCACCGGATCGATCGCCTTCGCGATTCTCGTCTTCCTATGGACTCCCCCACACTTCTGGAGCCTCGCCTTGTTGCTCAAGGACGACTACGCTCGGGCAGGGTTGCCGATGCTGCCGCGGATGAACGACCCGGCGTACTCGGGAAAGGTCGTGGTGATCTCCGCCGCACTCCTCGTCCCGGCGGCGCTCTTGGTCGGGTGGACGGGCGCGATCACCTGGCCGATCCTCGTCGTCCTGATCGTGCTCGGACTGCTCTTCGTGATGTTCACCCTCCCCCTGTGGAAGCGGGTCGACCGCGCCACGGCCCGTCGCGGGTTCATCTATTCGGGGCCCTACCTCCTGTTCGTGATCCTGGCGTTGATCGTGAACGTCCCGCTGCTGCGCGTCGGGATCCCCACGGGATTCGGCTAGATCCGCCGGAGCGCCCGCGGGGCCGGGACTCACCCGAGCAAGTTACCTGGAGGAAACGTGCCGCCGGTCCGCCAACGTCCTTATTTCGGCTCGCACCCTGTTGCTATCGATGACATCTCCCGAACGCCCCGTCGAGCCCGCCGAGCACAAGCGCGCCGCCGAGGACGTACTGCGGAAGCTCGGCTACGCTCGGATCCAACCGGACCAGGGCGACGCGGGCCTCTCTCCTACGTTCTGGGTCCAGGAGGCCGGCGTGCCCCGCCGGACCTGGCCGGTCTTTGTCGCGAGCACATCGTCCGAGTGGCTCGGGCGGTGGAACACGCGCCCCAAGAGTGCGCGGATGCGGGAGGATCGCGCGATCCTCGTCGTGCACTCCGATCGTGCCGCGGATGAGGCCTGGGACCGGATCGCCCGCGGGAAGTACTCCCCGCTCGACTCCGAGCTCGCGATCCTCGTCGTTCCCGTCCCCGTGCAGGGGGACGTCGCCCCTCACTGGCACCCGCGCGTCGTCGACCGCCAAGAGGTCCTGCGGATCGCCACGGGGGTCGTTGTGGGGATGTTCAAGCGCGCTCAAGACAGCGAGGGCGCCGCGCAGATCGACTTCGAGGAGATGCTGACGCTCCTGCGCACGCGGTTCGGCATCGACGTCCACCGCTCGCTCGACGTGAGAACGGACGAGGAGGCGCTCTTCCTGATCTACCAGATGGCGATGAAGGACTCTTACGCCCCGGGGGACCCCGGCGCCAACCTGCACCTCTTGGTCCTCAAGCCGACCGGCCCCTCGGCCCGCCTGCCCTGGTTCGCGGCGTGAGCCCTCGCTCGAGTACAGCCCCGGAACCGGGGGAACCGGGTCGAACGCAGGGATTAAGAACGGCCGCGCCTCGTCGAGCTGACGAGCATGAGCGATTCTACGGCCGGTTGGGAAACCCCCTACGGGACCACTCCGGGCAGCTCGACCCCATCGCCGGACGTGAGCCCGCAGTGGGGAAGGCAGGAGCTCTGGATGTTCTTCTGGCTCGCGATCGTCAGCACGACGATCATCGGCGCTGCGGGCACGGTCGCCTGGCTTCTCGTGCATTAGCTCTCCGCTCTCGGGGCAACCTTATCTAAGCGGCCCCGGTCCCGAACCCGCCGGCGCGGTTTCGGGGCCGTGGGGTAGCTTGGACCATCCTTCTTGCTTGGGGTGCAAGAGACTCCGATTCAAATTCGGACGGCCCCACCGGCCGCCCGGCTCCCGCTCGGGGCCGCTTCAAGTACGGTCGATTCCTCGGCCGTGTTCCCATGGTCCGACGGTTCGTGGCAGAGCGTCGGCGCGATCCGTACTACCGCGCGGCGCAGAAGGAGGGATTGCGCTCGCGGGCGGCGTTCAAGCTGACGTTCCTCGCCTCCCGGTTTCCCCTCCTCCGGCCCGGGGCCCGGGTCCTCGATCTCGGGGCCGCTCCCGGCGGCTGGTCGCTCGTCGCGCGGGATCTCATCGGCCCTCGGGGCACGGTCGTCGCAGTCGACCAGCGTGCCTTTGAGGCCGCCGAGGGCATCCATCCGATCCGCGGCCGGGTCGGGGACCCGAGGCTTCTCGCACGACTCGGCCCCGACGGGTTCGACACGGTGCTCTCCGATCTCTCGCCTCGGATCAGCGGGGCGTACGCGACCGATCACGCCCGCAGCGTGGAGCTCGTCCGCGCGGCGTTCGCGCTCGCCCGCGAGGTACTCCGCGAGAACGGTTCCTTCGCCGCGAAGGTGTTCGACGGCGACATGCGCGGGGGGCTGGAGGAGGAACTGCGCCCGTACTTCGCCCGATGGACCCGCACGAAGCCTCCCGCCTCGCGCGAACAGTCCTCCGAGATGTATCTGATCGGCCTCGGCTTCTCGGCGAAGCGCAGGTATCCGCGGGCACCCGCTTCCGCGCCGCTCGACCCCCTGTAGGCACTCTCGACGAGCCCGAAGCGAGGTGGCCGTGCGCCGGGAGCCCCGATAAATAGAGGGACGATATGGCCTCGGCCCACTGTTTTTGAGGGTCGATTACTCGTGATCCGTTTTGGACCTGCGGGGATCCCTCTTTCGTGCAAGGGCCGAACCCTGCGCGATGGGATCGCGGACATTCACCATCTCGGCCTCACTGCCATGGAGATCCAGTTCATCAAGGTCAACCCCCTCTCGCGGCTCGCCATGGACGAGGAGGTGGCGAAGACCCCGCGGGAACTCCTCCAGCAGCTGGTCGTGACGGTGGGCAACAACGGCGCCGTGGGGGCTCAACCGACCTTGGCGATGCTGACGAGCCCGCTCAAGCGTCGGGACAGCGTCACAACGATCACTACGAGCCTCGCGAAGGACTACACGGATCTCCAGCAGACGAAAGCGCTCGCGCGGGCGCTGGACGTCGACCTCACGCTGCACGCCCCGTACTACGTCGACTTCTTCGGCAGCGACGAGGCTCGGGAACGCTCGCAACGCCAGATCCAGTGGGCGGCGGTGCTCGCCGAGGGCCTCGGCGCCCGGATGGTGATGACCCACCTCGGGTTCTACGGCGCGGTCGGCCACGACCAGTCGATCGAGGCGATCACGCAGATCGTCCAGGATCTCTCGACCTGGCTCAACCAGTACAGCAAGGGCACGGTCCGCCTCGGGATCGAGCCGAGCGGACACCCGGACGTCTTCGGCTCCCAGCAGGAGGTGCTCGAGCTCGTCCGACGGGTCAAAGGAACGGTCCCGATCCTCAATCTCCCGCATCTCGCCGCCCGAGAGGGCAAGACGTTCGAGAAACCGGAGGACCTCGATCCGGTGCTCCAGGCGTTCCTCCGGGCGAGCGGCGGGTCCCTTTATCTGAACTTCTCCGGGGTGGAGATCTACCGCCCCGGGGAGTTTCGGCTCACCCCGATCAAGCGCGGAACGGTTCGGTTCGATCCGCTCGCCGAGCTCTTGGCCGAGCGCGACTACGACGCCACCGTGATATCGAGCTCGCCGCTGCTCGAGCATGACGCGATGTACATGAAGGTCCTGTACGAGCGGGCGCTCACGCGGCGCTGGATGAAGAAGCACAGCCCGCCTCCCGCACCCGCGACCAGGCCCAAGGCGACCGCACCAATCCCGATCAAGATGAAGCCGCACGCTCGGCCGGCGTCGCGTCCGCGCCCCTCCGCATCGAGATCCCACCGCCGCCCGAAGCGAAGACCCGCTCGCCGTGCGAAGAAGCCGAAGCACCGGGAGGGTCGACGCCATGCCGCGCGACACCGCTGACCCGGAACTCTTCCTCGCGGCCGAGCGCTACATCGGAGCCCGCGTCAGCGCGGCGCTCGAACGGATCGATCCGGCGATCCTCGTAAAGATCGTCGATCTGCTGGACCACGCTCCGGCGATCTTCGTCTACGGCGCGGGCCGCAGCGGGATCATCGGCCGGGCCTTCGCGATGCGCCTCGTCCAAACCGGGCTGAGGGCGTACGTCATCGGGGAGAGCGTCACGC
>JAKAZU010000058.1 GCA_021826525.1 Thermoplasmata archaeon | reverse complement strand
AGCGGGTGCCTTGGGCATACTCTCGGAAGATCGCATGCAACTCGCGGGTGATCGCTAACGCGTCCGCCTTCGGGCGTTGCCAGAGGTTCCGGCCGAAGATGATCCCCGTCGCCCCGGCGTCCATGGAATCGCGGACCTTGTGGAGGAGCTCGGCATCCGGAACCTTCTCCCCGCCCGAGACGAGGACCATCGCCCGTCCGGCGCTGTGGACGACCTTGCGGAAGGCGTCCTCGGCCGAGACGTTCAGCGTGTTGTACGGCGGGGGGCTGGCCTTGTCCTTCTCGGATCGGACCGGGAAGTTCACCTTGACGATGTCTGCTCCGAGCTCGAGGGCCGTCCGAGCGGCGTAGTCGATCGCGTAGAGACTCTCCTTCCCACCCTTCTGGGCGACCGCGTCGCCCCGAGGGTAGGCCCAGACGATGATCGGCATGCCGAACCGGTCGGCGTCGGCCCGGACCTGGTGGAACTGAAGGAAGTCCCGGTCCTGGGCCGACGAGCCGACATAGACGGTGTAGCCCACCGCGTCCGCCCCGAGCCGAACGGCGTCCTCGACCGTCCCCGTCAGCGGGCTGAACGGCTCGGAATCGGGGGGGATGTTGGTCTTCCCGTTGAGCTTGAGGATCAGCGGGATGTCGCCGGCGTACTCGGCGAAGTGGCGCTGCGCGAGGCCGATGTGCAGCGCGATGGCGCTGAACTTCCCCTCGATCGCGAGCTGGAACTGGTACTCCGGGTCCTCAGCGGCTGGGTTCGGGAAGAAGTCGGCGGGACCGTGCTCGAGCCCTTGGTCGATGGGGAGGACCAGCATCGTCCCTCCGCCGGGACCGTAGGTGTAGAGCATCCGTTTGAGGCGGGCCCGCTTCCCCGGGGAGAGGCTCAGCCGAGAGAACGGAAACCGCGGGGTGCGCTCGCGCGTTCCCGATCCCGTCACCAGGCGCGCTCCGTCGGGGGCACGGCCCTGCGAACTCGGCATGCAAACCCTCTCGGTACCGAGCACGGGGCACCGCGATTTAACGGTTGGTCTCCTGCCGTCCGCGCCTCCCGGACCTCTCGGGGGCGCGCGGGCGCACCCTCATAATCCGCCCCGCTGTATCCCGGCCACCGGTCCGTCGGAGAACCCACCGGCCTAGGATGCGACCGCAGGTCATCATCGTCGGAACGATCGTGCTGAACGCGATCCTGTTCGGGGCGAACCTGTACGTGGCGGTCCCCAGTGGGAGCAGAGCCGTCCTCTCCCAGGCGATTTACTCGGTCACGGATCTGGTCGGAGCGCTCCTCCTGTTGTGGGGAACCTACGCATCCCATCGACGACCCACGCACGAGCACCCGTTCGGGTTCGGCAAGGAGCGGTTCTTCTGGGCGTTCGTCGCCTCCCTCGTGACCTTCAGCATCGCGGGGCTACTCGTGCTGCTCACGGGCGTCCAACAGATCGCCTCCCCCGGCCCGATCTCCGAGGTCAACTCGGCCCTGGTGGTCGTGGGGCTATCGATCATCGGCAGCTTGGGAGGGATGTACATCACGTTGCGGGAGCTCCGCGTGTCCCGGGAGACCGTTGCGACGCTCATGGAATCCTCCCATCTCGGGCTGAAGGCGATCTTCTACCAGGACCTCGTCAGCATCGGAGGCAGCATCGTCGCGTTCAGTGGGATCGTCGTGGTCGCCTGGTTCCACACGAACGTCGCGGACGGCATCGCCGCGGCGATCGTCGGGGGGATGCTCGTCGCGACCGGATTCATCCTCACCGCGGAGAGCCGAGAGCTCCTCATCGGAAAGTCGATCCCGCCCCGGGTCGCGCGCGAGATCCTCGCCTTCATCGAGCGGGACGCTTCCGTGCAGAAGGTCCGCGGCCTCCAGTCGATGATGCTAGGCCCGGACGACGTCCTCATCGCGCTCCGGATCAACTTCCCGGACGGCATGACCACCGACCAGATCGAGGCGGCGATCGACCGCGTTTCCCTCGGTCTGCGGCAGGCCTATCCTCAGCTCCGGCACATCGTCATCGAGCCGGAGTCGTGATCGGGAGCTCGCCCGATCGTACTCGCCGCCATTGCAAGACGGTCAACGCGACGAGCGTGGCCGAGATCCCGCCGAAGAACAGATCGAGACCCGGGGTGCGGAGCGCATCGTACAGGGTGGTGGAGACGACCAGGCCGAGCACCATTCCGAGGGAGATCGTCAGCGAATAGATCGCCATCGTCGTTGCCCGGGTGAGCGACACGCTCAGATCGGTCAGCGCCGCCAGGGCCGCCGGACCGTAGGCCAAGGCGGCGATCACCCCGATCCCGGCCGCGGCGAGCAGGACCGGGAGCGGCCCGTACGCGGCGATCAGCCCGGCCGCGAACATGACGACCACCAAGCCCGTAGTTCCCACTCCGAGCAGTCGGATCCGGCCGAAACGGTCGGACCACCTCCCGTAGACCGGTTGGGTGAACACGAGCAAGATGCCCCCTCCGCCGATCAACACGGCCAGATCGATCCGCGGAAACCCCTCCCCCCCCGAGCTCGACCCGAGGAATGCGAGAGCCGTCCCGATCAGCATGTAGATCGTGAGCCAGGGCACCGTCACCCACCAGACCTCCGGCCGTCGAAGGGCTTGGGCGAGGAGACGAGGGACCTTCGGCCGGCCCTCGGCCCACCTCACTCGACCGCGGGTGGCAAGGAGGATGAACAACACCCCGGCCGTCAGCACCGCTGCGCTGAGGAGGAACGCCGTCCCGAGGGCGGAGTTCGGCAGGATGGTGAGGACCGCCAATCCGGCCGCGAACCCGAGCACCCAGCCGGACAGGTTCATCGCATCGAAGCGGCCCATCTCGAACCCCCGCTCCCCCGCAGCGGAGGCGTCGGCGACCAACGCGAGGCTGGAAGCGAGGATCGCCCCGCTCGCCACCCCGAAGCATAGGTTGATCGCGCCGAGCGCGATCGCCGAGCGGGTCGTCGAAACGAGGGCGGTGAGGACCGCCGCGACCACCATCCCCGCGAGGAGCATCGGCCATCGTCCCCAGCGGTCGGCGGCCGCGCCCGAGAGGAGCACGGTCGCGAACTCTCCGATCGGGCTCATCGCGATGACGAGGCCCACCGTGCCGAGCGACGCACCACCGAGCCCCTGCGATTGGCCGATGAGATAGCTCGCGAAGATCGCGGTCGTGATGCCGAAGGCGAACCGGATGAAGAACGTGGCTCCGAAAACGGCGAAGAGAGGGCGTGCTTCGGGCCGATCCGGGGCCGAGGGAGCCGCGTCGCTCACGAGCTTAGGACGGCGGTGCGGGGCGCTCGATCAGCTCGATCCACACATCGTTCGGATCGAGGATGAACGCGATCCGGCCGGACCCGCCTTGGAGGCGATACGGTTCCTTCGCGACCCGCACGCCCGCGGTACGGACCCGGGCGAGGAAGGTGTCGAGATCGGGCACCTGGAAGGCGAGGTGGTCGAGCTGCTCGCCGGGTTCGACCGTGTTCTTTCCTTCCCAGTGCGTGAGCTCGATCCGCGCATCGGACCGGGGATCCCGAACGAAGGCGATCTCGGCGTGGTTCTCCGGGATCGGCCGTCGTCGCTCGAACTCGAGACCGAGGATCCCAGTGTAGAAGGCGAGGCTTTCGTCCAGGTCGCGCACGGTGATCGAGGTGTGGAGGAAGCGCATGGGTTCAGGACTCCGGAGACCGCACACGGCCTATCAAAGGTTGGGGAACTACCCGTGGGCGAATACGACACGGACCGGACGCGAGCCCGTGGACCAGTCGGCCTCGAACCGGACGAATCCGACCCGTTCGAACTGCACGATATCCCTCGGAGCCGCGTCCAGGAGCGCTCGCTCACCCGTGCCGGTTCGATGGGTCCCATCGATCTCGAGGATATCGACCGGGATCGCTCCCTCGGCGCCGATCCATTGGAGCCGCGGGATCCGCTTGTTCTCTCGGCTCGTGAACCGGGCGGAGAGATGGGATGCCTCCGGGGCCAGGCGATCCGGGAGCTGGACGTTGAGCAGGTCCTTGAGGCGGACCTCGAGCCCGAGCCGGGTCTCTAGGTCGGTTCGCGCGAGATAGAAGGAGGGCCCCGCGGGCACCGTCCGCACTCCGAGCTCGGCGCGGTCGGGGTGGTTCGGGAGTCCCACGGTCCGAAGTTCGGCGGGGTAGTCGTCCACATCGACCCGGACCGGCTGGGCCACGAACGCCCGGCGCGGGGTCATCGGGTCGATCCGCTTGCGGTTCTCGGCGTAGAGGGTCTCGGCCGGTACCTCGATGTCGGAGAGCGACATGCCGAAGGAGAGGGTGAAACGGCGGCAGGCGTCCATCGATATCCCTCGACGATCGAGCGAACGCAGCGACCAGGTACGCGGGTCGGCCCAGCCGTCGTAGAGGCCGCTCTTGACCTCGCGGTAGGACTTGCTCTTCGAGATCTTCGCCTCTCGCACCCGCAATAGGCCCCAGTGCAAGAAGGGGGGCCCCTGGATCTCGAGGAGCTTCCAGACGAACTGCTGCATGCGATCCTCCACCACCAGATCCTTCCCACGGAGCACGTGGGTGACCCCGAGCTCGACGTCGTCCACCGCCCAGGAGAACTCGAGCATCGGCCACACCCGATACTTGTGGCCCACGCGCGGATGCGCCTGCTCGTTGATGCGGAACAGCACGCGGTCGCGGAACGCGGGATCGGGGTCGGCGATGTCCGTCCGCAGCCGCAGCACCGCCTCGCCCTGCGCGAACCCTCCCGAGAGCATCCGCTCCCACATCTCGAGCGTCTGCTCGACGGTCTGCAGGCGTTCCGCACAGGCCCGGCCTGCCTCGCGGTTCTCCCTCAGCGTCTCGGCCGGGCAGACGCAGACGTACGCCCCGCCGCGCGCGATGACGCGGTGGGCCCACGGGTAGAACTTGTCGACGCGGTCCGATTTGTAGTACACCGCATCCGGATGGATCCCCGCAAGCTCGAGGTCTCCGAGGATCAGATCGAACGCCTCCAGGTCGACCCGCTTCTCCTCCGAACCGGGCGTGTCGTCGAAGACGAGCAAGAGGCGGCCGTCGTACTTCCGCCGGTAGTACTCGTTGACGAACAGCATCCGCGCGTTGCCGATGTGCAGGCTGCCGCTCGGGAACGGGGCCATCCGCAGCACGACCTTTCCCGGCACCGCTCCGATGAGATCGGGGAACGTACCCTCCTCGGACGTGACGGCGCGTGGGGTGCTCGCCTCCGCCC
>JAKAZU010000057.1 GCA_021826525.1 Thermoplasmata archaeon | reverse complement strand
TCGAGCAGCGATACCCCCACGATCTCCCCCCCAGTCGAGCTCCGCGCACCCAGAGGACGTCGCGGAGGGTCCGCTTCGCGTGCCAGCGATAGATCCCGACGAACGAGTCGATCAGGACGGGAACGGCAACCTCGCGGGCTCCCACGGGAAGCTCGACGAGCTCAATCTTCGGCGCGTCCGACACGGTTCGGCCCGATTCACCCATGGATCGCGGGTTCGTGCCGAGGGGTCAGCCGCTCGGACCGGCTCGGTTGGGGTAGTCGACCAGGTCGTCCGGCTGTTCCACCACCAACAGATGGCCCATCCGCTTGCGCTTGGTGTCGAGGTACGGCCCGTTGACCTGGTTCGCGGGGACCACGATCGGGATGCGACCCACGATCCGAACCCCGTGGCGTTCCAGGTCGGCCAGTTTCTGCGGGTTGTTGGTCATCACCTTCACCGACTTCACGTGCAGCGAGGCGAGCATGTGCGCCGCGATGGCATAGTCGCGTTCGTCCGCCTTGAAGCCGAGGAGTTCGTTCGCCTGGACCGTGTCGTACCCCGCGTCCTGAAGCTCGTAGGCTCGGATCTTGTTGGTGAAACCAATCCCGCGACCCTCCTGCCGGAGGTACAGTACGACCCCCGTGTCCATCTTGCCGATGCGCCCCAGCGACTCGATGAGCTGATCGCGGCAGTCGCACCGCAGCGAGCCGATGGCATCCCCCGTGAGACATTCGGAGTGGATCCGCACCGGGACCGCCTCCTGCTCGAAGATATTCCCGTGGACGAAGGCCGCGTGCTCCTTCCGATCAAGGTTGTTCCAGAACGCCACCACCTGGTAGTCCCCGAAGCGGGTCGGGAGATCCGCCGCCGCCTCCAGCCGTACACAGATCTCGGGGTGCTCGGGGCAGTCGTGCCCCTCGTTCTCCTTTACCAGCCGAGCGACCGTCTCCCGGGGAATGCCCATCGCCACCCACTCGCCTCCGGTACCGTTCACCTCGGGCAAGTAGAAAGAGACGGCGGGGACAGGGTGCGATCGCCCGTTCTCGTCCACGCGAGGGTACGACGGGCCCGAGGGGATTTGAACCCCTGACCTTGCGGTTAAGAGCCGCCTGCTCTGCCGGCCTGAGCTACGGGCCCATCGCGAAACTCGGCGACCCGGCTCGCTTTGATAAAGGCTCCCGCGCCGCGGAGGGACCCGGATCGCGTCACCGGTTCATCGCTTCCGGGCCCGACGCGATCCCGTGCCGGAGCGCCGAGCGCGCTCAAGACGCGCGAGCGTCCCGCGAAGTTCGCGGGCTCCTTGCCGGCACATGAGGGCCCGCCCGCGCGCCGACGGAATGAGGGTGACGGAATCCGACAGCTCGACGAACATCGTGAGGGAGCGGCGCAGGTGCTCGATCGCCCACTCGGGACGCTCGGTTGGATCGACGATGTCGAGGATGAGACGGCGCAGCTCCATGTACCGCCCCCCGCCGTCCCGGATCCGCGCCCGCATCAAGGCGAGTCGCGCGCGCCCCCTCGGGGTGACGAGGTAGACCTTGCGTCCGCCCCGGACTTCGGTCCGGGCGAGCTTCTGACGGACGAGGCTCTTCAAGATTGGATAGACCGCACCGGCTCCCGGCCGCCATCCTCCCTTCGTCGCTTCGCCGATGCGCTCGGCGAGCTGCCAGCCGTAGATCGGTTCGCGGCTCATTTGATGGAGCGCGTACATGCCGATCATCCCGCCGGGCCAGTTCCGGAGCGGTCGCGCCGAAGGTGCCACGCCAGTAGGAACGCCCGGTTTTATATATCGATACTGGGAGCCCGCCCCGTCAATCCCGGACCGCCCGTCCGCGTTCCGGCCGAGATCGTGGGGTGCGGTTCGATGCGGTGGAGGGCCGATCGACGCCCGCCGTTCGCGGGGGACGAACGGCCTCCGAACGGTCCCGTCGTACGCGTCGAACAGTGGCGTTCGCGCCCCCGAGCCCTTATAAGTTACTTTGCGCCATCTGATGTACGAAAGTGATTCCGATGACCGCGCCACGACGTTCTGTAACCCACCGCTTCCCCGGAGTTCCCACGCTGGAGGGCGCCGGCGTGCGGCTGCGGCGGGCGTTTTCGAACGGGCAGGTTCCATTGTTCGATCCGTTCCTCCTGCTCGACAACTTTGGGTCGGCGAACCCCGCGGAGTACATGGCCGGGTTTCCCTGGCATCCCCACCGGGGCATCGAGACCGTGACCTACATGCTCGAGGGGCGGATTGCCCACGGAGACACCCTCGGAAACTCCGGCGTGATCGACGCCGGTGATGTCCAGTGGATGACCGCGGGCAGCGGGATCATCCATCAGGAGATGCCCGAACGCGCGGAGGGCCGGATGTCGGGGTTCCAGCTCTGGGTCAACCTACCCGCGCGCCAGAAGATGGACGTGCCGGCGTACCGGGGTCTCGGGGCGTCGGAGATCCCCGAGGTAGAGACCGACACGGGCAATCGCGTCAAGGTCGTAGCCGGATCGTTCGGTACCGCGCACGGTCCGGTGTCGGGCCTCTCGGTCGATCCTACGTACTTGGATGTCCGGGTGCCCGCGGGAGGATCGTTCGATATCCCAACGCACCCCGGCTACACCGCCTTCGCACACACGATCGAGGGATCGGGTCACTTCGACGCGAACGGCGAGGTCGTGGCGAGCGCGGGAGAGACCCTGCTCTACGGTCCCGGAGAGTCGATCCAGGTCGACGCCGGGGGCGCTTCGCTGCGATTCCTGCTTGTCTCCGGTCGCCCGTTGCACGAGCCCGTGGCGTGGTACGGGCCGATCGTCATGAACTCGCAAGAGGAGCTCGTGCGGGCCGCGCGCGAGTTGCGCAGCGGGGAGTTCATCAAGCACCCTCGTCCGATCGACGAGGAGTAGGCATCGTCTCTCCGGCGGCCAGCGTCTCGAAGGCGTGGGCGAGCACGCGAACCGCGCGGTCGAGGTCCCCGACCTCCAGGAACTCTCCGTCGGTGTGGTCGAGGCGTGAATCTCCGGGCCCGTATGCGGCTCCTCGCACGCGCCAGGCCGGCGCCACGAGGTTGAGATCGGAGGTCCCCGTCTTCCGCCAGAGGGTCGGTCTCCCACCGGCGACCCGGATCCCTTGGGAGAGCGCAGCGACTACCGGATCGAGGCGATCCCCTTCGTACGGGTCGAGCTCCACGAGCGGCTCGATGGTCTCGGGGCCGCCGTCGCGCGGGAGCTGGGCGAGGAGGGCCGCGGCCCCGGTTCCAGGAGGGATCCGCAGATCGACCACCGCCTCCACACGCTCCGCGCCCCCGTCCATCGTGGTGGCAATGGAAACGACCTTGAAGGTCAGGGAACGGAACGGGGTGGGGCCCGTTCGCCGCGCCACCTCCTGCCGCAGGCCCTGGATCCACTCCACCGCACGATCGGCGGTGGACGCGGTTGGTGTCGAAAGGTGAGCGCGGTCGCCAAGGAAGGTGGCCTTCAGACGAAGATCGCCCTTGTACCCGACGGCGAGTCCGTCCCACCCGCTCGGCTCTCCCGCGATCACGTACTCCGGTCGGAACGCTTCCAGGAGCGCACGGGCCCCCCGGCTATCGGTCTCTTCGCCGACCGCCGCGACGACTACGACCTCCCCTCGAGTGGGCGCGTTCCGACCCGCCAGTAAGGCGGCAGCGAGTGGCCCCTTCGCGTCGCACGCGCCTCGCCCGTAGATGCGGGTTCCCTCGCGCCGGACCGGCAAGGCCCCCTCGACGGTGTCGATATGCCCGAGGAAGAGGATTTGGGGGCGGCCGGAACCTCGCCTCGCGATCCCATTCCCCGCCACATCGCTTGAGACCGAATAGCCGAGCCTTTGGGCGAGGGCCCGGAACCGCGCGACGGCCTGCGCTTCATGTCCGGAGGGGCTGTAAGCCTCCAGCAGCTCGACCAGGACCTCGGGATCATCCATTCGCGAGAACCTCGGAGATCGCGGCCAACCCGGCGGACCAGTCCGCCTCGGAGATGACGAGGGGGGGAAGCAATCGGATGACGTTCGGTCCCGCTCCGATCGCGAGGAAGCCCCGCTCGCGAAGCGCCTGGAGGTACGGGGCGGCCCGCTCCTTGAGCTCGATCCCGATCAGGAGACCGAGACCCCGGACCTCACGGACGCGAGCGCTCGGAGAGCGACGGAGCTGCGCCATCGCCTCGGTCCCAAGACGTTCAGCGCGTTCGTCCAGGCGCTCGGAGACGAGGTAGTCGAGTGCCGCGCGTCCCGCCGCGCAGGCGAGCGCATTTCCGCCGAACGTGGAATGGTGGGTGCCACGGAATCGACGCTCGACGTCCTCGGTCGTGATCGTCGCGCCGATGGGGATTCCACCGGCGAGCGACTTGGCGAGGACCAGGATGTCGGGGAGGATCCCCCACCGCTCGAAGGCGAACCGACGCCCGGTCCGGCCCATGCCCGTCTGGATTTCGTCGAAGATGAGAAGCGCACCGCTGCGATCGCAGATCGCGCGGGCCGCGTGGAGATACTCCGGGTCGATGACGTGCACTCCCCCTTCTCCCTGGACCAGCTCTAGAATGACCGCGGCCGTCGTTTGGTCCACGGCCCGATCGAGCTGGGCGGCGTCGTTGTACGGCACGTGGGAAAAGCCGGGAACGAGGGGCTCGAACGGTTCCCTCAAATCGCGCCGCCAGGTCGCCGAAAGTGCCCCGAACGTCCGTCCGTGGAACCCGCGCAACGCGGCAACGAACCCCGGCCGGGCGGTCGATGAGCGGGCGAACTTCAACGCCGTCTCCATCCCCTCGGCCCCGGAATTCGATAGGAAGACCCGGTCGAGGGAGGGCGGCAGGAGCTCCAGGAGACGCTGAACGAAGTCGTGCCGGGGAGGGGTGTCGCACGCGCTTCCGACGTGGATGAGCTGCCGCGCTTGCGTCTCGATGGCGTGCACGATGGCCGGATTGGAGTGGCCAAGATTCCCCACCCCGAGGGAGATGCCAAGATCCACGAACGATCGGCCCCGATCGTCCCAGAGCCGGGCGCCCTCGCCTCGGACGATCGTGATCTCGCGCCGTCCCACCGCCGCGAACTCTCCCCGAACGGGTGGGGCATCGCTCATTCGATCACCGTGCCGTGACCGGCCAGAGCGTGTTCGACCGGCTCGGGGACCGTCGACGAGGCGATCACGATGCGGCCGACCCCGCCGGCCGCGGCCTCTTTGGCCGCGAGGATCTTCTTGCGCATTCGCCCCTCGGCGTACGGCATCATGGAATCGACCGCATC
>JAKAZU010000013.1 GCA_021826525.1 Thermoplasmata archaeon | reverse complement strand
CAACGAGATCCCTCGGCCCTTAATCTGGAGGGCAACCGCCGACCAGATCCTCGAGAAAGTCCGCTGGAACCGGTTAAACGTAGATCTGTCGAGGACAGCACACTAGGAGGCCGATCTCGACGCTGGTCAACGATCCTTCGAGCGAGATAAACCAGAACGCAACGCGAAGAGAGGGACGAGGGAAAGGAGGATTCCGCCGGCCTGTTTGAGGCTCGACCGGATGACAGGGTCCATTCCGCTCACCGCGCGTCGGAGAGGGTCGGCGCCTCGCGCTGCGAAGGCGTCGAGTTGAGAGGCCGGGCTCCTGGGCGTTGGGCGCACAACGGCATGGGAGAAGGGCCCCCTCTTAATTACGAGGTCAAGCCGTACGGAGCAGCCGGACCGACTTGGAGCCGCACCAGCCTTCGTCCCTCCTCGCAGTAGACGCCGGTTTCCTGCCCTGTCGCTCGATGCAACGATTCGGATCGGATCTGGAGGGAAACCTTCCCCAGCGCACGTAGGTTCGGCGGTTGCTGGTTGAGGACGTGAACCTCGGCCGTCACGACTTGGGAATAGAAGAACTCGAACGGATGCGGTTCTTTCCGACCCCAAGCATCGGCCTCCTTCGTCCTCGGCTCGCTCCGCCGTACCCTCCCACTCAGCGCCTTGGGAAATTCCGTACAGAATCCGAGGATGCGGGTACCTTGCAGGGTGCGAGGTGGGTCCGGCAGAACAAGAAGATGTCCCGGGTCATCCGTTTCCAAAGCCGTTCGTGCCGCTTCAGCGACGCGACCGGATACGAATTTTTCGAATGAATAAATACCGGAACGCTGTCCGTTCCCTTGCCGCCGAGAGGATTGCACAGGTCGGACGAGGGGGCTCACCATGCGGATGTGGATCTACATCATTCGCCGCGTCCTGCTCCTTCTTCCCGTCATCATCGGCGTCATGACGATCACCTTCGTGCTGATCAACGCGCTTCCAATCGTCGACCAGATGGAGGCTCTCTATGGATGTACCCCCAAGGCGTGTGACTACACCGTCGGCTCACCGTTGTACAATCGGGCGTACGCTGCGTTAGGATTCGGTGAGCCGGTATACACGCGATGGGCCGTGTACATGTTTCACGCATTGACGTTCAATTGGGGCACGGTATCTGCCGAAAGTTCTGTAGGAAAGTCCCTCCTTGTCGGAGTGGCCACCGCGGGAGTACCCGTCGCCACGGTTTTCTCGTGGCTCCTTCCCTACACACTTGAGCTCGCGCTGCTCTCGCTCGCGATCATCCTCGCGGTCGCGATCCCGCTCGGAAACCTCGCCGCCGTGAACCGCAATCGTCCCGTCGATCAGGCCTCACGCGTGTTATCGTTCTCCGGGTTCGCCCTTCCCAGCTTCTTACTAGGTAGCTTGATCCTCATCGGCGCCGTGATTGGAATAGGGAGCCTGATCAATTTCGGACTGATTCATACTCCTTGGTGCCCCAGCGGCGAACTGGTCTACAGCGAATTCTCGGGTTCATGGCCGACCACCGCCTGCTTTGCGGGCGATATCTATCCTTCGTGGTTATTGCACTCCGGCTTACAGAGCACGCCGACCGGCTTCCCCACCATTGACGCTCTCATCCACGGGAACTATTGGCTCGCTCTTGACACACTGATTCGGATCATCCTCCCCGCCCTCGTGATTGCGTTCGGAACGATCGCTGTATTGCTGCGGTATGTACGCAACAGCATGCTCGAGGTGATGAACCTCGATTTCGTGCGCACGGCGCGAGCGAAGGGCGTCGAGGAGTCGGTGGTCGTCAACCGGCACGCGGGCCGGAACTCGCTGAATGTCACCTTGACGGTGTTGGGACTCACGTTCGCCGGTTTCTTGGCGGGTTTCCCGGTCATCGAGTCTGTCTTCAGCCTGAACGGGATCGGCTACATTCTGGCAATCGCGGTCGACAACCAGATCGGCTCGTTCGACTTCGGAGTGATCTTCGGGTCGGTCATATTATTCACGTACATCATCGTCACCGCGAACATCATCGTCGACGTCCTCTACGCGTACTTGGACCCGAGGGTCCGGTTGGGGTGACTTGACTCGTGCCGGCCACCGCTACGATTCCGACGAACTCCGCGCCGGTACCCGCAGCCCCCATCACGGGCGCGTCCCGACGGGGGCATCCGGTGTGGAACGAGTACAAACGCACATGGTACTTCTTCCGTCGAAACACGCTCGCGATGGTGGGCCTCGGAATCATCCTCGCCTTCGTGATCGTGGCAGTCTATGCCATCGCGACCCCGGTCCCCTGGAACGCGCTCACGCTCTATTGCGGCACGAGCGGAGGCACCGTTTCCTGCGCGAACGAGGTGTGCACGTACACTCCTCCCGCCGCACCTCCCGGACCGAACTGCTACGCGACGCCCAATGGCTTCCCCGCGTTCGTGGCCCCGACGATTTCGCTTTCTACGTTATCGTTAGGACCGTTGCCGTTCGGTTCGCTCAGCACGACCGACGGGGGAACCCCGTACTTCTACAACATCTTCGATGGCCTGTTGCGCGGTACCGATTGGTCGCTGTTCATCTCCCTCAGCGTCGTGGCGGGAGGGGCCCTGATCGGCTTGCTCTTGGGTGCGGTCTCCGGTTACATGGGCGGGCTCGTCGACGAGACGATCATGCGTCTCACCGACATCTTCCTCTCGATTCCATTCATCTTGTGGGTTATCATCGTCGTCGCGGTCGTCTCGACGGACTTAGGTTCCGTCATCTCGGCGTCGTACCTGAGCATCTACATTTTAATCGTCGCGCTGATGGCCGTCTGGTGGCCCACGTATACCCGTATCGTGCGTGGTCAGGTGCTCGTGGTCCGCGAGCAGAAGTACGTCGAGGCGGCCCGGGCTTCCGGGGCGAAACGGGGTCGGATCATCTTACGCCACATCGTCCCGAACAGCGTGTACCCGGTGTTCGTTCAGATGTCCCTGGACGTCGGAACCATACCGCTGCTGATTGGAACGCTGATCTTCCTGGGGTTCAAGCTGTTCCCAACGGTCTACTTCCCCGAGTGGGGCGATATGGCCGCGAATGCGGTCAACCCGTTCCTGATTACCGGCATATTCGACGACTGCGTGATCGGACTGTGCACGATCCCGTGGTGGCAGCTCTTCTTCCCGGGCATCGTGATCTTCCTGTTCGCGATCAGCGTCAACCTGTTCTCCGACGGGGTGCGCGACGCGCTGGACCCGAGGATGCGCCGGTGAGGACGCAACGATGAGCGCGAGAGTCGAACCGACCGCGATTGAGATGTCGGTAGGGGAGATACCGCCGGCAGCTCCGCTATCGACCGCTTCTGCCCCCACCAGCGCTTCACGCGATCCTCAGGTCATCCTCGAGGTCCGCGATTTGAGGACCTACTTCTTCACCTACGACGGGATTGTCCGCGCCCTGGACGGGGTCAACCTGAAGGTCCGCCGAGGCGAGACCACCGGGCTCGTAGGAGAGACGGGCTGCGGAAAGAGCGTCACGGCGTTTTCCATCACGCGTCTGATCGCCGATCCCCCGGGCCGGATCGTTTCGGGGAGCGTGCGACTCGGGTCCGCGAACCTTCTGTGGGGGCTCGAGGAAGAAGCGAAGTTCCGACGCGACCCGAAGACGGATCGAGTGCGGGTCCGTCGCTCGTTCCGTCGTATCAAGCAGGCGAACGACCGGATGGGCGCGGTGCGGGGACGACGTATCGCGATGATCTTCCAAGAACCGTCACAAGCGATGAACCCCATCTTCTCGATCTCGAACCAGATCTCGGAGTCGCTTCTCCTCCATCGGGGAATCGAAGTCGTCGACGGGATGCTGGGTGCGACGCTGGACGAGCCCGCCGTGGAGGCGGCCTGCGAGGCTCTCGCCCAGGTCGTCGCGAACGACGAGCCTTCTCGCCTCCGAGCGGCGTGCACCGCCGTGGGCGATGCGGCCCACCTCCCGACGCTCGGCTACGAACTGTATCACGAGCTGCGGCCGATGAACCTCGCTCCGGAGCAGGCTGCGAAGGAGATTCACGCCATCGTCGCGCGCCGCCGCCTGAGCCCGGGACAGCGTCGCTACCTCCTCCACCGGCGTCGCCTGATGGAGACCGAAGAACGGCAGCGGGCCATCTCGATGCACGAGATGGAGGTCGGTCAGCGCGAGACGATGGCCCGCATCGCGGTGAACAACTCGCGCCGTCGTGAGCGCCTGTCGCACTTCTACTACAGGATATGGGGGATCCGGTCTCGGGTCCGTCACCCCCTGGACCGCGAGACCTTCTGGAGAACGGTGAGCCTGCTCGAAGGCGTGTCGATCGCGAGCCCGGTGCAGATCGCCCGGGGCTACCCCCACGAATTGTCCGGAGGGATGCTGCAGCGCGTGATGATCGCGATGGCGCTTTCGACGGATCCCGACGTGCTGATCGCGGACGAACCGACTACCGCCCTCGACGTGACGATCCAAGCGCAGATTCTCGCGCTCATGAGAAATCTCAAGGAGCGCGTCGGGACCGCGATCGTCCTGATCACGCACGACCTCGCGGTCATCGCAGAGGTCGCCGATCGGGTGAACGTGATGTATGCAGGCCGGATCGTCGAGTCGGCCCCGGTCCGCGAACTGTTCAGACGGCCGCTGCACCCGTACTCCCAGGGATTGTTGGCTTCGATCCCGCACCTCGAGCGGCCGGAGAAGGAGCTGGCGTCGATCCCTGGTTCGGTCCCGAACCTCCTTCGACCGCCGACCGGCTGCCGATTCCATCCTCGGTGCGCGTATGCGATGCCGATCTGTTCGCAGCAGGAACCGCCGATAACGAACGAGGGTCCGGGTCACACAGTGGCTTGTTATTTATACAAGGGACCAGTGGCCACCGAGTAGGTAGTTCGCGTGGGAGCGAACGGTACGGACACAAGCGCCGTCTCGGTGGTGCTTGCCGCAAGGAACCTCCGCAAGCTCTTCCCGATCCGCGGAGGGGTCTTCTCGTCGCATGTCGGGGACGTGCACGCGGTCGACGGTGTCAGCTTCGATGTTCGCGAGGGAGAGACCGTCGGCCTCGTCGGGGAGTCGGGTTGCGGTAAGACGACCGTCGGCCGGTTGCTGCTGCGCCTCATCGATCCGACGTCCGGTCATGCGTTCTATCGACCTCCGCCGGAGGCGTTGGCGCGGATCGATGCGCTCTACGGAACGCTCGAGGCTCTCGCGACGGACGAAGCGTCGAAGGGGCAGGGCCCAGAGCTTCGCTCGACCCTCAACGAGCTCGATAAGTTCGCCCAGCAGTATTCCATCTATCGGCGCAGCCTGCGCTCGGTCCAAGAGCTACGCAGCAAGCTCCAGATCGTCTTTCAGGACCCCTTCAGCTCTCTGAGCCCCCGCATGATGGTCAAGGACATCCTCGGCGAGCCGCTCGAGATCCATCATCTGGGGAATCGCGCGCAGCGGCTAGAGCGCGCGGCCGAGCTCCTGCGCGAGGTCGGGCTGAACACCGAGCACCTCTATCGGTTCCCGCACGAGTTCTCGGGCGGGCAGCGCCAGCGTATCTGCATCGCGCGGGCGCTCGCGCTCCGGCCCGAGTTCATCGTGCTCGACGAACCGACCAGCGCGCTCGACGTGAGCGTGCAAGCCCAGATCCTCAACATCCTGCGACACCTGCAGCGCGAGCAGCGCCTCAGCTACCTCTTCATCTCTCACCACCTCTCCGTCGTACGGTCGATCAGCCACCGGGTAGTCGTGATGTACCTCGGCGAGGTGGTCGAGCGCGCGGACACGGAACCGTTGTTCCAGCGCCCGCTACACCCCTACACCCAAGCGCTCCTCTCCGCGATCCCGATCCCGGACCCAGAACTCAAGCGCGAGCGAATCGTACTGTCGGGCGACGTGCCGAGCCCGGCGGCGCCACCCAGCGGATGCCGGTTCCACACCCGGTGCCCCATGGTGATGCCGATTTGCTCGAAGGTCGAGCCGAAGCTCTTGGAGGTGCGGGCGGGCCATTTCGTCGCCTGCCACCTCTACCCGACCCCCATCGGAGACGGGACCTCGACGGGTTCGCTCCCGGACCGACCTTTGAGCATGAAATCAACGGAAGCACCGCTCGCTTCCGAGTCCGACCCGGGCAGGGTGGCCTCGTAGGGAGGCGTCGGTACCGGGACCATGGCGTCCTCGCCGTCGCCCACGCTGGTCTCACCCCCTCCGGACCGCAAGCGTTCGAAGGACGACGATCTGCAGGACAAGTACGCGCTCCAGGAACGCCTCGATCGCGTTGCGGAGGAAAAGCGGCTCGCGCTCCTCGCGGCCGGCCCGAGCTGGCGCGAGTGGGTCTACTACGACGCGATCAAGTGGTGGCTCGCGATCGGCCTCCTGATCGCGGACAGCCTCCTCGTGGTCCAGTGGCTCGTCTGGGGAAACTACCTCGGGTTGGGACTCTCGCTGGCCGCCGCCGTCTACGTGGAGTTCCTGTTGTATCGTTACCTCTGGACCCGGCCCCCGCCGCCCTCGACCCGACGGCGCGTCCCGTTCCGGCGCACGTGGTACCGCCCGGTCGAGGTCGGACGATGGACGCCGGAGGCCGACTACATCCGCGTCCACGGACGGCGGCCGGACTCGGAGGGCGGACCGACTCCGGACGAATTCCTGTAGCTCCGAGCGAGCCTCCAAATATACCGGCGCGTTCGGCCGCGCGTGGGCACTTCGCGACGACCGCTCCGGCTCGCTCCCTCACTCCTGAGCGCGGATTTCGCCGACCTGGCTACGGCGATCCGAGAAGCGGAGAGGGGTGGGGCGGATGCCTTTCACCTCGATGTGATGGACGGGCATTTCGTGCCGAATATCTCCTTCGGACCGGCGCTCGTGAAGGCCGTGCGCGCGCGCACCCGGTTACCGCTCGACGTCCACCTGATGATCTCCGAGCCGCTCCGCTACCTGTCGGCCTTCCGCTCGGCGGGGGGGGATACACTGGTCTTCCACGTGGAGGCGTCCGGGAGCCCGGTGGAGATCGTCCGCGCGGCGCGCGACCTGGGAGCCGAAGTGGGCATCGCCTTGCGACCGGACACACCGCTCGATCGCGCGGACCCCGTGCTCGACCGGGTCGACCAGGTGCTGGTGATGACCGTTCAGCCGGGCTTTTCGGGCCAAGCGTTCATTCCCACGGTGCTTCCGAAGCTCGAGGCAGCCCGTCGCGAGCTCGATCGGCGGAACCCGGGAGCGGACCTATCGGTCGACGGAGGGATCACTCCCGATACCGCCGTCCCTGCCGCCCGAGCCGGGGCGACGTTCTTCGTATGCGGAAACAGCGTCTACGGCCAGGGGACGGTCGCCGACAACCTCCGCTCGCTGCGCTCGGCGCTCGTCCGGGGGAGCCAACGTGCAGTACCGTGAGCTCGCGCACGTCTACGAGAAGATCGAAGCCACGACGAAGCGCCTCGAGATGCGTTCGATCTTGGTCGATCTCCTGCGACCCTTACGGGGCCGCGAGCTGACGTGCGCGCTGTACCTCTCCCAGGGATCGCTCCGTCCCGAATACGAGGGGGTCGAGCTCGGCGTCGCCGAGTCGCTCGCGCGCAAGGCGATCGCCGAGGCAACCGGCACATCGGCCGGTACCGTCGGCGAGCGGACGCGGACGAGCGGGGATCTCGGCACGACGGCCGGCGAGCTCCTGCGCACGACCCGGCGCCTGGAGGACACGGGCCCGCTCGAACTTCTCGAAGTCTACGACGCGCTGACCGGGATGGCGCGCGCCACGGGGGCCGGGTCCCAGGAGACGAAGGTCCAGATCCTCGTCGACCTCCTTCGACGCGCGACGCCGGTCGAGGGAAAGTACCTCGTTCGATTTGTCATGGGAACCCTGAGAGTCGGTGTTCGCGAGATGACGATTCTGGACGCGCTCGCGGCCGCGTTCGCCTCGCAGGAGAAGGACGCCCGGGAGCGGATCGAGGCCGCGTTCAACCTGACCAGCGACCTCGGCCTGATCGCGGAGAAGTTGGCGAGCGGCGGGGTCGCGAGCCTCGCGTCCATCCATCTCGAGGTGGGCCGGCCGATCCGGCCGATGCTCGCGGAACGCGCGAAGAGCCTCGAAGAGCTCCTCCAGAGGATGGACGGCAAAGCTGCCTTCGAGTACAAGTACGATGGCCTGAGGGTCCAGGCGCACCTCGCGAAGGACGGGAGCGTCCGGCTCTTCTCCCGAAGGCTCGAGGAGATCGGGCCTCAGTTCCCGGACCTCGCCAAAGCCCTTCCCTCGGCGATCCGCGAGCGGCCCGCGATCCTCGAGGGGGAGTGCGTTCCATTCGACCGCAAGACCGGTGCGATCCGCCCGTTCCAGGACGTGGCCACGCGCCGCGGACGCAAACACGACCTTGAACGGGCGCTCGAGGAGGTCCCGGTCGTCCTGTTCACCTTCGACGTGCTGCTCGCCGGCAGAGAGAGCGTCTACGAACGTCCATTTCCCGAGCGCCGCGCGATCCTCGAGAAGCTCGTTACGCCGAGCGAGCGCATCCGGATCGCCGAGGAGCAGATCGTCTCGAGCGTCGAGGAAGCCAATGATTACTTCGAGGAGGTCGTCGGCCAAGGCGCGGAGGGGGTCATGGCGAAGTCCCTCGCCGACGGAAGTCGCTATCACCCCGGAGCTCGCGGCTTCTGGTGGATCAAGTACAAGCGTGACTACGTGACGCACCTCGCCGACTCGATCGACGGGGTCGTGGTCGGCGCGTTCTACGGACGGGGACGCCGGGCGGGGGCCTACGGAGCGTTGCTCCTGGCCGTCTACCGACCGGATAAGGATCGGTTCGAGACCTTCTGCAAGGTCGGAAGCGGCTTCGATGACTCGGCCCTCGCGGAGCTCCCGAAGCGGCTCGCACCGTTCCGGATCGATCACGCTCCTCCCGAGGTCGATACGGGGCTTTCTCCGGACCAGTGGTTCCGCCCGTCCGTCGTCCTCGAGGTAAAGGGCGCAGAGCTGACCGTGAGCCCGGTCCACCGCGCGGGGATCGGAGCCATCCGCCCCGATGCCGGGCTGGCGTTGCGGTTCCCGAGATTCACCGGACGCTACCGCACGGACAAGGCGGCGACCCAAGCGACGACGAGCGCGGAGTTGGTCGAGATGTACCGGATGCAGGACCGAAGCGGCGCTCGCGCCGCTGCCGCCGAGCGCCGCGTGCGCCACAAGACATAAGAAGCCGACCCGGCTCATCGAGCCGTCGGGTAATTCCATGTTGGTGGAGGCGACCGAGCTTCTGGGGCGACAGATCTACACCGCGGACGGACGACTCTTGGGCGATGTGGACAACGTCGTCGTCGACGTCGAAAGCGCGAAGGTCGACGGTCTGTTCCTGAGCGAGGCCAGCCCGATTTTAGTCGAGGACCCTCGGCCGGTCAATGTGCCGTACCGCTGGGTCTCCGCAGTGAACGACGTGGTCCTGCTGAAGTACTTCCCCCGTCGGGTCTCGCTGAAGAAGGCCGCGGCCCGGCCCGCCAAGGCAGCCGCCGAGGTCGAGGCGCCGTCTGCCCAGTAGGTGGCGGTCGCTCCGCGGACGCGGGGATAGCCAAGCCCGGCAACGGCGCAGGACTTAAAGCGTCGGTGGGCGCGCCGAGCGTCCCTGGCACCGGAGATCCTGTCGCGAAGGCGTACGCCGGTTCGAATCCGGCTCCCCGCATCCGCCTCCGACGCTCCGGCGGAGCCTAGCGCATGCGCCACGCCGAGCTCGTCCGTGCGCTCGAGCGGGTCCCGCCCTTCGACCGGGCGCGCCCCGAGCTCGAGCAGGTTGCGACCCCCGCGGAGGCGGCGGCCCTGCTCCTCGAAACGGCCCACTCGCGGGGCGACCTCGCGGGGCGATCGGTCCTCGATCTCGGCTGTGGGACCGGACGGCTCGCAATCGGAGCGGCGATACTCGGCGCCCGGCCCGTGGTCGGCGTCGACATCGATGCCGCTCCGCTCGCGATCGCCCGAGCCGCGGCTCGCGAAGCCGGTGTCGAGATCGATCTTCGCCACGAGGACGTGCGGTCGACCGACGTGCGGGCCGACACCGTCGTGATGAATCCGCCGTTCGGGGCCCAGCGCCGGGGCGCCGACCGACCGTTCTGGGACCGCGCGTTCTCCCTCGCCGGTTCCGCGGTCTATGCGTTCGCCTCGGCCGAGTCCCGAACCTTTATAGCACGCCTTGCGGTCGAGCACGCTGCTCACGTCGACGCGAGCCGACCGGTGCCCTGGGAGCTTCCCCGGGTATTCGGGCACCATCGCCGAGCGAAGGTGCGCTTGGACGTCGACCTCTGGGTGCTCCGCACCAAGGTACCATCATGACACCGACCGACCTCCCGAAGTTCGTCGTCCCCGGGGAATACCTCGGCGCCGCGGAGGAATTCGTCCCCGGTCGGGGCACCTACGAGAACTCCGGGCGGATATTCGCGAGCCTGGCGGGGCGGCCGACGATCGACGCGCGAGACCGAACGATCCGGGTGGATGCGGCCAACGCGGTCCCGACGCTCCAAGACGGGGACATCGTCTACGCTCGCGTGGACGAACTCAAGAGCGCGATGGCGATCTGCACGATCGTCTCGGTCGCCCCTGGGGGCCGCGGGATCCCTGGAACGCCGGAGGGAACCGTGCATATCTCGAAAGCGAAGGAAGGTTTCACCGACTCTCTTGCCGACGAGTTCGCGGTCGGCGATGTCCTCCTCGCGAAGGTCCTCCAAACGCGTCCGTCGATCAAGCTCACGACCGCCCCGGCCGATCTCGGCGTGATCAGCGCGCGCTGCCAGGTCTGCCATGGCCTCCTCATCCCCGCGGGACGCGAGCTCGTCTGCCCGAGGTGCGGCCACCGCGAACACCGCAAGCGGGCCGAAGGCGCCGGGACGCGCGCCGCTCCCACCTCCTCGTGACCGACGTGCCCGCCGGCCCGGGGACCGATGAGGTCGAGCTGGCTCGCCTCGTTCGCGCGCACGAACGCTGGCGGGGCCGCGCCGTCTTCAATCTACTTCCGAGCGAAAACGCGGTCAGTCCCGCCGCGCGCAAATACCTCGGAAGCGATCTCGCCGGGCGCTACACGCTCCCGATCGACTCCGACTGGCGCGGCGAGCGGATTGACAACTCCTACACCGGGACGCGCTACACCGATGCGATCGAAAAGCTCGGAAACGCGGCGGCCGCACGCCTCTTCCACGGACGCTACGCGACCGTTCGTCCCCTCTCGGGCCACATCGCGGCGCTGAGCGCGCTCGCGCCGTTGCTGCCGGCGAAGAGCAAGGTCCTCGCGATCGAGCCGAAGGACGGCGGATACGACGGATACGCTCCCGGCTTCATCCCGGCGCTGCTCGGCTACACCGTGCGACCGCTGCCGGCCGGCGGGGTCGGCCACTCCGTCGACGCGGAGGCCGCAGTAGCCGCCATCCAGTCCGAGCGGCCTCAGGCGGTCATCCTGGGCCAGAGCTTCTTTCTCTTCCCCTATCCCCTCGCCGAGATCGTCGAAGCCGCACACTCCGTAGAGGCGCTCGTCCTCTACGACGCTTCGCACGTCCTGGGGTTGATTGCCGGCGGAGAGTTCCAGGACCCCCTGCGAGCCGGCGTGGACGTGCTCTTCGGCAGCACGCACAAGTCCTTCCCCGGCCCCCAAGGGGGGTTGCTCGTGACCGACCGGGAGGATCTCTTCCGGCAGATCGACCCGGCGCTGGTCTGGAGGATCTTCGATAACGCGCACTGGAACCGGATCGCCGGAGTGACCCAGACGCTCCTCGAACTCGAGCGGTTCGGACCTGACTACGCGCGCACGACCGTGGCGAACGCCCAGGCGCTCGGCGCCGCGCTGGCCGAGAAGGGGTGGCCGATCGTGGCCGCGAACCACGGGTACACCCGATCCCACCAGATCCACATCGATGCGTCCGAGCTGCACGCGAAGCGCGGGTATGGGAGCGGAGCTCTCGCCCGCCGCCTCGAGCGCCAGGGGCTTCTCATCGACCTGGTCGGCCGGATCGGTACCGCGGAGGCGGCGCGCCTCGGCCTGGCACCCGGGGACATGCCCCGCCTCGCCGATCTGCTCGAGCGGGGCAGTCGGGGCCGCCCCACGGTGACCCGGGAGGTCCGCGCGTGGCGAAGAACCTTCGTCGGCCTCAAGTTCGTGTAACGCGGGCACTCCCTCGCCGCATCGCCCTCACGGGCACGCCGGGCACCGGCAAGAGCTCGGTCGCGGCCCTTAAAGGGACGTCCGTGCAGTGGACGGAGGTGTATGCGATCGCCCGATCGTACGGCGCCGCCCGGAAGCAACGTACGGGTTGGGAGATCGACCTGCGCCGACTCTCGCGCGCGATGCGGCGCGACCGACCGGTGCGCACGGAAGTGATCGTGGGACACCTCGCCCACCTCCTTCCCGTACAGGGGGCCATCGTGCTCCGGTGTCGACCGGAAGAGCTGTACCGGCGGTTGACCCGGGCCCGCCGAGGCTCGCCGAAGGACCGCCGGGAGAACGCGCTCGCCGAGGCGCTGGGCATCGTGGCTTCCGAGGTCCGCGATTCCGGGATCCCCTGGGTGGAGATCGACACCACGGATCGCTCGGCGGCATCGGTCGCGCGCTCTGTCCTCGCCCGGCTACGTCGCATGCCGCCTCGACCCCTCCGCCCGATCGACTGGCTCGGGGACGCGGACGTGGCCGAGCATCTTTTGGACTGGTCGCGGTAACCCGCGCCATGGTCCTCGAGGGCTACCGCCGACGGCTGGCGCCGTACCTCGAGCGGATCAGCCGGCCGTACCTCGCCTATTCGCCCAACACCCTGAGCTGGCTCGCCTTTGGTCTCTTGGTCGCGGCAGCGGTCCTTGCCGCGCTCGTGCGCTGGACGACGCCGCTCCTCTTCCTGCCGGTCGCGGGACTCATCCTGGTCGGAGGCGCCTTCGACGTGATCGACGGCGAGGTGGCGCGCCGCACGAACCGGGCGAGCCTGCGCGGCAACTTCCTGGACCACGTGCTGGACCGCTACGCGGACATGATCCTGGTCATCGGGATCGCGGTGTCGGGATTCGCGAACCCGATCCTCGCGCTCCTCGCGCTCGCGAGCCTCCTGTTGACGAGCTACATGGGAACCCAGGCGGAGGCGGTCGGCCAGGGTCGGCTCTACGGCGGCCTGCTCACGCGCGCCGACCGGCTCGTTCTGCTCTGCCTCGCCGCGTTCCTCGAGTTCCTCTGGACGCTACCATGGCCGTGGGCCCCGAGTATGCCGTGGGCCCACTTCTCACTCTACGGGTTCTCGTTCACCGTGATCGATGTCGTGTTCGTCTACTTCATCGTCGCCGGGCAGTGGACCGCGTTCTCTCGAGCGCGCCGGACCTACGCACGCCTCCCTCCCCCGCCAACGTGACCGTCTCCGAGGGTTAGCCGCGACTCGGATCCTCCACGACCGGGCCGCCTCGGATCCGATAATACTGCAACGGGTGGCGGAGCGTCGGTTCGAAGCATATCGGGTCTCGCGCGCGGTCGGCCGGCGCGGCGGCGGTGGGATCGCCTTCCCGCACGCACAGTCCGTGGGAGCGCAAGGTCGCGCACTCCGGAGGTTCGTAGCCCCGGCCGCCCTCGTGGTGCGTGATGTGCTCGACCTGATAGCGGGTGATCGCCTCCTCGAAATCCGGCGCGCCGCGGTAGGCGTCGACGATCGTCTCCTCGTCGGCCCCGACCCGGTGCAGGAACGCGGCGAGCGCGAACCGACCCGAGTGCGAGAGGTTCTCGCCGGCCTCGAGCATACGCCGCATCTTCCGAATGCACGGAGGGAAGAGCTCCGGGCGCAGGGTGGCCGGTCCCGCGGCCGGGCGCGCCCGGGGAACGGGGACCCGTCGCGCGAGCTCCTCGATCGCGGCCGACTCTCGGGAGCGCACGAGCGCCTCGACCTCGGCCGCCATCGGACGCGGCCGGGCGAGCTCGATGCGCACGGCCTCTTCGAGCAGGCGGGCGGCGCGCGCGCGAGCGAGCGCGATCCGCCCGTGCGCCAGCGGCTGAGCAGCGAGGCGGAAATCCGCTTCGCGGATGGGTACGGCGAGCTGCACGTAGTCGACGAGATCGATCGAAAGGCGACCGCCCATGCCGACCTCCAAGGGGCGCCCGAGGCGGCGCGCCACCTCGGCGAGTTCCTCCGCGCTCGCGCTCGAGAGCCGGTCGTAGGCCCGCTTCGCCTCGGCGACCGCCCATCGGCGCAAGGCTCCTGGCGCGGGCGTGGATTGGAGCAACAGCCGCGCGAAGAGAAAGGAAAGGTAGCGCTCTAGGGGCCGCGCGTTCGCGAGCTCCTCGAGCGCCGCCGTCCCTCGGGGATCGTCGGCGCCCGCGAGGGCCCGGGCGCGGCCGATCGAACGGACTTGATCGTACCGAGGCTCGGTCACAAGGTCACGGACCGAGACCGAGAGGTCCTCGGTGAGACGGTCGGCCCCCGGGAGGAAGGGATATTCCCCCCAGAGCGCGAGCTCGTCTATAGGTGGGGACCCACGAAGAGCCATAGGATCAGTAAGACGATGGCCAGCGAGGAGACCACGGCCACCGAAGCGCCGAACTGGTCGAGGCGGGGGTTGTTCCACCCCCGCTTGAACCGCGCGGCGACGCTGGCGGCATAGTCCCGGACGAGCAGGCCCCCGTCCAGGGGGATCAAGGGGAGCGCGTTGGACGCCCCCAATAGGAAGTTCATCCACGCGAACCAGTAGAGCAGGTTCAGGCCGATCCAAGTCGCGTCGGCGTTCGTGCCGGCCAGAGGTCCGGTGAGGTGGAAGAAGGACTGAGACCCGCCGGAGATGGGTTGGAGGCCGGCGATCGGGAGGACGAGCCAATCGATACCGCCGGTCAGAGGGCTCGAGGAGCTCGTGAGCGGGTTCACGAACGTAGCGGTCAACTGTGTCGGGGTTAGGAACGAGAGCGAGACCCCCAGGAAGCCCTTGTGGGCATCCGCGGCCTCGTGCGTGTAGGTCGACTCGGCGACGAGCGTGACGTTCTGAGTCACGAGACCCCCTACGCTGGGTGAATAGTACTCGATCGGTATCGTCGTGTTCGGGGCCGTGGATTCGAGGGCCGACTGGAGCTCGGCGTTCGTGGTCGTGGCCGTGTGATTCACCATCACGATGATGTCGCCGGCTTCCATCCCGACGGTTTGCGCCGGCGTCCCGCCAAGGACACCCACCACCCCGGCCCCATTCGCGTTCGGCGCTACCGACGATGCGACCAGACCGCTCATGACCAAGAAACAGACCATTCCAATGAGGAAGTTCGCGAGGATCCCGGCGGCGGCGACGCGGTCGCGCCGGCGCCGGTTCGCCGCCTCCATGTCCGCATCGTCCTGCTCGACGAACGCGCCGATGGGGATGACGCACCAGAGGATCCCGAGGCTCTTCACTCCGATCTTCTGCGAGCGAGCTACGAAGCCGTGGAAGAACTCGTGCAGCGCGACGCCCACGACCAGCGCGACGATACCATACCCGATCGGAATGAACGGGTTGAGGCCGGGAATCCCGAGCGCCTCTTGAACGGTCGGCGCGCTCGCGGCGCTTGTGTGCACGCTGACGATGGCGTCGAGGATGAGGAGGACGACCATCGCCCCCATCGCGACCACGCTGAGCAGGATCGCCACGTCCCCGGCGATCGACCACGCCCGCACGCGCCGGCCGACGCGGTCGATGAAATCACGACCGCGTCGGGTCTTGATCATCACGGCGGGGCCGAAGAGCGAGAGCGTGCGCTCCTTTCCGATCCAGCCGGCCTTCCACAGAGCGTAGACGACGATCGCATAGGCCAGGACGGCCAACCCTGCGATCTCGTATCCGTTGAGTGCGAACGACGTCGTGCTGCCCCCGCGGTTCTCGAGTCAGCTCGGGGTAAATACGCTATGGCCGGCGTCGGTGGCCGCCCCGGTCGCTAGCCCTTGACGACGCCCATCGGTGTCAGGCGAGCGACGCGCCGGGTCAGTCCTGCGCCCTCGGCCACGCGCACGACCTCCTCGATGTCCTTGTAGGCACCGGGCGCTTCTTCGGTGACCCCTTCCCGGGAGGAGGAGCGGACCACGATGCCGCGACCCCGCAGGGAACGGGTCACCTCGTCGAATCGGAAGGTGCGGGCTGCCGCGCTCCGGCTCAGCCGTCGGCCGGCGCCGTGGCAGGACGAGCCGAACGAACGGATCAACGAGGTCGGAAGGCCGACGAGGACGTAGCTCGCCGTTCCCATGTCCCCCGGGATGAGCACGGGTTGCCCGCTCGAGCGATACGCCTCGGAAACCTCATCCCGTCCCGCCGGGAAGGCACGGGTAGCGCCCTTGCGGTGCACGAGCAGTCGCCGAGGTCCGCTTTCGGTAACGTGCGATTCGAACTTGGCCATGTTGTGCGCGATGTCGTAGACGACCTCGATCCCCAGGTCGTCGGCCGACCGCCCGAACGTTCCTTCGAAGGCGCGCCGAACCCCCGCGGTGATCGCCTGGCGGTTGGCCCATGCGAAATTGGCGGCCGCCGCCATCGCCGCCAGGTACTTCTGCGCCCCGTCCGAGCTGATCGGAGCGCAGCACAGTTGACGGTCGACGAGCTTGACTCCCCGTTGGAGAAGATCCTGGTCCATCTTCCGGATGTAATCGGTCGCGACCTGGTGACCCAGCCCACGCGAGCCCGTATGCAGCATGACGACGACCTGGCGCTCTTCGAGCCCGAACGCCTTCGCGCATGCGGGGTCGAAGAGCCGGTCTACCTTCTGGACCTCGAGAAAGTGGTTTCCGCTCCCCAGGGTGCCCAGCTGACGGCTCCCGCGCTTGCGCGCCTCCGGGCTCACGAGATGCGGATCGGCGCCGGCCAGGCATCCGTTCTCTTCCTGGACCGTAAGGTCCGTCGGCGTTCCGCCCCCCTTCTCGACGAGCCATCGAGCCCCCCCGACGAGCACTTCGTCCATCTCCGACTCTCGTAGCAGCGAGCCGGCCTTCGAGCCGACGCCCGCGGGGACCGCCCGGTAAAGCTGTTCGGTGAGCTCGGTGAGCTTCGGGCGCACTTCCGTCTCGGTGAGATCGGTGCGCAGCAGTCGGACCCCACAGTTGATGTCGTACCCGATCCCGCCAGGACTGACGATCCCCTCGTCGAGGTCGAAGGCGGCGACGCCTCCCACAGGGAAGCCGTATCCGAAGTGGATGTCGGGCATCGCGAGAGATCGCTCGACGATGCCCGGAAGGGTCGCGACGTTGGCCAGCTGGTCGATCGCCGGATCGTGCGCCACATCGCCCAGCAGCGCCGGACTCGAGAACAAGCGACCCGGCACGCGCATGCCACGCGCGGCGTCGACCTCGATGTCGTACGTGAACTCGTCGCGAGGGACGAGGAGAAGCGGGGCCGCCATGGCCCGCGGGGACGGAACGGGTCTATTAAGGTCGAGGGCCGCAGCCCTCAACTTGAGCCAAGCGTGAAGTAGCTTCGCTGCCCTCGTAGTCGTGGCAGAGGGTGCCGATGTACCTGGGGCGCTTGCTCACGATGATCAACTTCGCCCTGCTCGCCGTGGCGATCGCGATCTACTTTGTCGCCCCGGCCATCGCGACGACGTTTCTCTACATCCTGATCGCTTGGATGTTCGCGAGCCTCATCTTGTTCTACCTGCCGATATCCCGCCGGCGGATCGGCCGTTCGTCCACCGCACCCGCAGGACCGAGTGCCCCGCCCGCGACGGGGGCTCCGACGGCGTCCGGCGGACTCCCCCTCCCGTCCGCCGCGGCCAGCGCGGCTTCGGCTCCGGCAGCTTCCAGCGCGTCGGCGTCCACGACCGCCGGGCCGATCGGCTTTTGCATTTATTGCGGCTCGCACCTTCCGCCGAACGCCGAATTCTGCCCGGCGTGTGGCCACCCGGTCCACGCGATCTAGTGCTGACGGTGACCTCACCCCGGGACGACGCGAAGCATCGCTTCCTTCGCCCGCACGTTCGAGCCCGCGCGGACCGAGAGCTGCGCGACCGTGCCGTCGATCGGGCTCGTGACCTCGTTGCGCATCTTCATGGCCTCGACGACGACGAGGACCTGGCCGGTTCGGACCGGGTCGCCCTCCTGGACCCGCACTTCGATCACCTTGCCGGGCATCGGCGGCACGATAGGCACGCCGGGACCGTCACCGAGTCCGGGAGTTCCCGGGGAAGCAGGAACGCCGTGGGCGCGAGGGCGGGGAGCGGTCCGCGGGACGGGCGGGGTCCCCCCGTCTCGACGCACCTCCCCGACCGTCCACCTCTCGCCGTTCACATCGATCGGTCCGGGAGGGGATGCGAATCCCTGTGGCCAGCCGTCGACCACGACTTTTTCACCCGCGATCTCGAGCTCGACCTTGAGGGGACCGGCTTCCACCACCTCGAAGGGGTAGGTCCGCTCGCCGAGCCGTACGGTCTTCGCGTCGAGATCGACGTCGACCGTCTCGGATCTACCCGCGCGAACGATGCTGAGCCGCATTCATCCACCTCCGTTGGCCGAGCGTCCGCACGCGTCCCTCGTGGGCCCAGGGACTCGTTCCTCCTTCCTCGCCCGCGCGCTCCGGGGGTGGAGGGGGCGCCGCGACCGGAGCTCGCAGCGCGCCGACGATGCCGAGCGCGGCGCTCGTGAGCACGTCGTCCGTGAGGCCGCGGTCGATCGTCGCCCGATAGGACCGGTAGACCGACGGGAAGAGGGCATAGGAGAGCACGTCGCGCTCGGATGCGTTCGGAAGGAACTCCCGGACCTCGGCGGTCATCTTCTCGAACTCCGGAGGGATACGGTCGGCGGGCCGGCCCTGAATCGCCGGCTTCTCGGCCGTGACCCGCGCGACGAGCGCAGGATCCATAGGGCCGGGCGGCGTGCCGTACAGACCCCGCAAGTAATCGTGCACCTCTTGCGTGATGGTGCGGTAGCGCTCGCCCGCGAGCACGTTGAGCAGCGCCTGGATCCCGACGATCTGGCTCGTCGGCGTGACGAGCGGTGGATAGCCCAAGTCCTTGCGAACCCGTGGGATCTCGGCGAGCACTTCGGGGAGGCGCGCGAGGGCCCCTTGCTCTTCGAGCTGGGCGAGCAGGTTCGAGAGCATCCCCCCCGGGACCTGATGAAGGATGATCTCCGGATCGGTCTGGAGGGCCCGCAGCTGGAGCAGAGGGCGATAGTGCTCGAGCACAGTGCGGAAGTAGTCCGCCAGCCGGGCGAGCGCGTTAAGGTCGAGGTGCGGGTCGTACGGCGTGCCGTGCATCGCGGCGACGAGCGTCTCGGTCGGAGGTTGCGAAGCTCCCCCGGCGAAAGGACTCAGCGCACCGTCCACCGACGTGGCGCCGGCCTCGGCGGCGGCGAGGCAGGAGAGCGTCGACATCCCGCTGGACGAGTGCGTGTGCACCGCGACGGGCAATCCGACCTCTTTGACGAGCGCGCGCGTCAGCGCGCCGCTATCGGACGGCGGCATGAACCCGGCCATGTCTTTGATGCAGAGCTCTTCCGCCCCCATCTCGGCGAGGCGGCGGCCGAGGTTCACGAACGACTCGAGGGTGTGCACCGGAGACTGCGTGTAGCAGATCGTGCCCTGCGCCCGGCCTCCCGCATGGCGTACCGCCTCCAGGGCGACCCGCATGTTCTCCGGGTCGTTGAGCGCGTCGAAGACCCGGAAGATCGTGATGCCGGTGCGCGCGGAATGCTCGACGAACTTGCGCACGAGGTCGTCCGAATAGTGCCGGTAGCCGACGAGGTTCTGCCCGCGCAGGAGCATCTGGAGCGGGGTGTTCGGGATCGCGCGCTTGAGTTGGGCGAGTCGCTCCCAGGGATCTTCGCGCAAGAAGCGTAGGCAGACGTCGAACGTCGCGCCCCCCCACACCTCGAGCGAACGGTACCCGATCGCGTCCAGTTGCTCCGCCGCCGGGAGCATGTCGCGCGTTCGCATCCGCGTGGCGATCAGCGACTGGTGACCGTCCCGCAACACCGTGTCCGTGATCTGGACCATCGTGCGCCCCGAGGGCCGCTAGAGCGGCCCGTTCCCGTGCTTCTTCGGAGGGCGATCGTCCCGCTTGGACGACAGCATCCTGAGCCCGGCGACGAGGCGCGCGCGCGTCGTCGTGGGATCGATGACGTCGTCGATGTAGCCTCGCTCGGCGGCGAGGAACGGATTCATGAATTCGGTCCGGTAATCCCGGATGCGGCGGGCGCGCTCCTCCTCGGACATGCCTCCGTTGCCCTCCCCGCTTCGACGGAAGAGGATCTTCGCGGCTCCTTCCGCCCCCATCACCGCGATCTCCGCGCCGGGCCAGGCAAAGTTGAGGTCGCCGCCGAGGTGCTTCGAGCACATGACGTCGTAGGCGCCTCCGTAGGCCTTGCGAAGAATCACGGTCATCATCGGGACCGTCGCCTCGGCGTAGGCGTAGAGGAGCTTCGCGCCGTGGCGGATGATCCCGCCGTGCTCTTGCGCCGTTCCCGGCAGGAAGCCCGGCACGTCGACGAACGTCAGGAGCGGGACGTTGAACGCGTCGCACGTGCGGACGAAGCGCGCGGCCTTCACCGATGCGTTGATATCGAGGGTGCCCGCCAGTTGCGACGGATTATTGGCAATCACCCCGATCGAGCGGCCCGAAAGCCGGGCGAGGCCGACCACGATGTTCATCGCCCACTCGGGCTGGATCTCGAGGAACGAGCCCGGGTCGAGCACACGATCGATCACCTCGCGCACATCGTACGGTGCGTTCGGGTCCTCGGGAACGGTGCGCGCCAGCTCGGCGGCCGCGCTCGCGGCCGGCTCGACGCTCTCGGCTCGGGGAGGTTCCTCGAGGTTGTTCAGCGGGAGGTATCCGAGCAAGCGGCGGACCAGTTCGAGCGCGTCCTTGTCGTTCGCCGCGGTGAGATGGGAGACCCCGCTTTGGCGGGCGTGGGCATCCGCCCCTCCGAGGTCCTCGGTCGAGACCTCTTCGCCGGTGACCTCCTTCACCACGTCCGGGCCGGTGATGAACATCTGCGAAGTGCCGTGGGCCATCACCACGAAGTCGGTGAGTGCCGGAGAGTAGACCGCCCCGCCCGCGCACGGGCCCAGGATCGCCGAAACCTGGGGGACCACGCCCGAAAGGCTGACGTTGCGCCAGAAGACCTCCCCGTAGCCCCCGAGGCTGACGACCCCTTCCTGGATTCGGGCGCCTCCCGAGTCGTTCAGGCCCACAATCGGTACTCCCGCCTTACGGGCGAGTTCCATCACGGCGACGATCTTGGCCGCGTGGGCCTCGCCGAGCGCTCCGCCGAAGACGGTCGCGTCCTGCGCGAAGGCGCAGACCGGCCGTGCGTCGACCTCGCCCCAGCCGGTGACCACCCCGTCGCCCGGGATCCTCCGCTCGGCCATTCCGAACGAGGTCGCGCGGGTCGTGACGTAGGCTCCGATCTCCTCGAACGTGCCGGAGTCGAAGAACGCCTCGAGCCGCTCGCGGGCGGTGAGCTTGCCGGCCGCGTGATGCTTCGCCACCCGTTCGGCGCCGCCGCCCTCGCGGGTCGCGCGCTTGAGCACCTCCCAACGATCGAACGCGTCGCTCATGGACCCGCCAGGACGTCGACATCGCCCGCCCTTATCGCTATCCGGTCGCGCCCCCGGACGATCCAGAGCTCGCCTTCGTCACCGAGGGTATCGATGCGGCCCATCGGGACTCCATCGACCGTCACCGCCCGCCCGCGACCATACAGGCGATCCCGGCACCGATCGAGAAGGAGGGAAGCGCGCGTGGGGTCCTTCAGCTCCTCGACCGCGCGCATCGCCGCCGCCGAGGTCCACGCTTCCACCTCCTCGAGCGAGGGGGGAGGCCGTACGTGGTCTTCGATCGCGGTCACGCGCGCACGCAATTCCTCGGGCGCGTCGTGCGCGATCGACCGGACGTTGACGCCGATGCCAGCGATCTCGTAAAGGCGATCGGGGCCCCCGACTTCATCGATGAGAATCCCAGAGATCTTCCGGACGGCGTCGCCGCGCACGACGAGGAGATCGTTCGGCCATTTCAATGCGGTGCTGATCCCGAAGCGACGCTCGAGCTCGCCTCCGAGCTCCTCGCCGATCGCGAGGGCGAGGCGCGTGCGGGGCGGAGGGGGGGCCTCCAGCACGATGCTGAGGTAGAGGCCCCGTCCCTCGGGTGACCACCAGGAGTGGTCGAGACGGCCCCGTCCCTTCGTCTGATGGCGCGCGACGACCCGGGTGCCCGGTAGCGTGCCGGCACGGGCGAGCTCGACCGCCCGGTCCTGGGTGGAACCGATCGTCTCGTAGAATTCCCGCGGGATCACGCGGACGCCCTGCCCGGCGGCATCACCGAGCTCGTTAATGATTGGCGCCGGGGGAAGAACGCGAGGTTCATCTACCCGCACCGATAGCGCGGTCGGCGGGAGCGATGTGCGAGCTTACGGAGACGCTGCGACAAATCGCCCCGAACCTTTCGACCGAGATCGGGGGTCGTCTCCAGGGACTCACGGGAGCCATCCTGCACAGCTACCTGCCCCAATCCTGGGCGCTCAAGAGCCCGTCGGACGCTGCGACGCTCTCCGTGAGCGCCGGCGGGACCGTGACCGTTCGCGACGGGGTGGACCCCGCCGCCGATGTGGTAATCCGAGGGGCCCAAGAGAGGCTTCTCGCCGCGCTGAGGAAGGGACGGGGCGCCGGGTTGCGCCGCACGGACTTCGAGGTCGAACTGCGGACCCGCAAGGGCCGAACCGCCTTCGAGTTCCTGCGCGGACGCTTCGGGCTCTAGCCGAGCTCGCGAAGGCGCCCGATCATCTTCACGACCGCGCGCACGGCGTTCGCCGCGTTCTCGATCCGGTCCTGGGCTTGCAGACGGGTCTCGCCGGGGCCGGTGACGCCGAGGCCGACGGGTTTCGAGAAGTCGACGGCGAGGTCCGCCAGCTTCCGTGCGGCCTGGTGCATCACGATCTCGTCGTGCTGCGTCTCGCCTTCGATGACCGCGCCGAGCGCGACGACCGCGTCGACGTCCGAACGGCCCAGGAGGACCTTGGCCGCCAGGGGGAGGTCGTAGACCCCGGGCGTCTTGACCACGGGGCCCAGGGTCGCTCCCAGGAACGCCACCTCCTCCTTCGCTCGCTCGAGCATCGCGTAGGTGATGTCGAAGTTGTACTCGCTCGCCGCGATCGCGATCCGGATTCCGCTGCCCTTCTTCTGCGCTGATGGACTCATGGTGTTCTTTCTCCGTGTGGTTCTCTGGTGACGGGGTGGCATGGGACCGGCCCGGGGGGCCTAGCGCACCGGTCGAACGGCTCCCGCGTCGGGGAATCCCTGACGCAGGCCGCTCCCTCGCGCGCGGTGGAGGTCCTGAGGCCGGAAGAGCATCGCGTAGGCGTTGAGCGCGTGCTCTTCGGCGCGTCGTCGAGCGAGCCGGTCCAGCTCGCGGTCGGTGGACGCTTCGCTCTCGAAGACGAAGCACTCCACGATCGGCCGGCTTTCCAACAGCCCGGCCCAGATGAGGCCCAGCGATGCCTCGTGCGCGCACGTCCGATCGTACTCCGCGCGGCCGGGCATCCCGAGGGCGAGCACGAGGTCGACGGCCTCACGACGGAACATCTCACGTGCCGCGACCGGAAGGTCCTTGATCCCGGGCACGGTACGGCGGAAGATCCGGAAGCCGGTCCCTCGCTCGTTCAGGGCGCGGACCGCGGCGGCCGCCATGTCGACGCGCGCGAAAGTCGTGTCGAGGATCCCGATCCGCTTCACGCGCTCGCCTCCTTTCGGCCGCTCCGTTCCAGGATCCGCTCCACGATCTTGCGGGTCGCGAGCCCGTCATGGGGGAGCGCTCCGATGCGGACGACCTTCACCGGAACTCCGCGTCGGGCGCACTCGCGCTCGATCTCCTGCTCGTTCCAGGCCTGGTTGTAGCCGAGGGTGATGATGTCGGGCTTGAGTTCCACGACCGTCTGATAGATATCGGTCTTACTGCCAAGCACGGCCTTGTCGACCGGTTTGAGCGCCTCGACCATCTCCCGGCGGATCTGCTCGGGGACGTAGGGCTCGTGCTTCAGCCGTCGCACCGTTTGGTCGCGCGCCACGACCACCACGAGCTCGTCGCCGAGCTTGTGGGATTCGGTGAGAAAGTAGACATGTCCGGGGTGGAGGAGGTCGAAGACCCCCGTGGCCATCACCCGGACCATGACCGCCACGCCTCGACGATGGAACGTCCTTCCAGGAAGAGCCACCCGTGGTCGTCGGCGTACCGCCGCGCGGCCTGGGGGGACCTCGCGCCGCCCGAGTCGCCGAGCATCTCGCAGACGGTCGCCGACTCGCTCAGACCGGCCATCCGGGTAAGAGAGACGGCCAGTTCCGTATGTCCCTTTCGCTCGGCGAGGAGTCCGGGCGCGGCGTAGATGAGGCTGACGTGGCCCGGGCTGGAGAACGTCGCGACGAATTCCTCTCGGAGGAGGGGCGCGTCGACCGACCGAATCCGGGCGGCGATCTCGCCGACCGAGCGGATCGTGCGCGCGCGTTCGTTGTCGGTGACGCCGGTGTAATTGTCACGGTGGTTGATCGTGATGCCGAAGGAGCTACGGCGATCGTATCGAGGGCTCTCGATGAGCCGCCCCACCGTGGGGTACTCCTGCCGGGATATCTCGAAGAGATCGCGCACAAACGGGAGGCCCACGGCGTTGCGCAACTCGGCCGAGATCGCGGTGCAGATCACGCCCCCCGCGTCGTGACGAAGAAGGCGAACGAGCTCGGGGGTCGCCCGCTCGCTGAGGAAGACGAGGTCGGTCTCCCCCTCGCGATCCGGCGCGTCGAAGATCAGCACCGGTTCGCCCGAATCGAGGGCCTCCGCAGCGCGCTCGATCTCGTCGGGAATCGGCCGAATTGGGTGGTCCGCTAGCATCGCGCGGGCAAGGAGAATGCCCACCTAATAAGTAATGCGTAACTAACCAAATATGGGTTGATGGCCGATGGGTCGGGAAGAGACGGAACCGCGTCATGGCTCGGCTGCGACCTCTGTCGAGAGGCCCTCCAAGGAGGGCGCTCGTTAGGAGGTGATCCATCTGCAGGTTCCCCTACAGATACCTTGTTACGACTTAGTCCCCCTTGCTGAACCGAAGTTCGAGCGACCCAAATGAGCCACCCTCACTCCGACCCAACTCGGATGACTTGACGGGCGGTGTGTGCAAAGAGCAGGGGCACATTCACCGCGGGATGTTGACCCGCGATTACTACGGAATCCATTTTC
>JAKAZU010000056.1 GCA_021826525.1 Thermoplasmata archaeon | reverse complement strand
AAAACCCTCGCCGGACCTTTCGGGACCTCGCGCCCCTGGATGCGCGCCGATGGGTCGCTCACGCCTCGCGCCACCGAGCCTTGAAGCTCGCCAGGATGAACAGTCCCGCCGTGAAGGCGGTGAGGATGCCCCAGTCGACCGCGGCGGTGCTCCAGGTGATGGGAATGAGGCCCATCGCGCTCTGAACGAGGCTCGCGGCGTAGGTCGTGGGCGACACCAGGGCCGCGTACTGGGCCCACTGAGGGAGCGCGCTCAGAGGATAGTAGACCGGCGGGATCACCGTCAGTCCCAGGGAGATCAGGGGGCTGAACATGAACGTCTCTCGGACGTCCTCGAACCACGTCGCGAGGGTGAAGGCCAGCGCGCTCGCGAAAGCCCAGACGAGCAGGAGCGCCCCCGCGAGGATGAAGGCGTGGAGCGCCGTCGCGGCGCCGGTGACGAACCAGAGCCCGAGGAAGAGCAGCATTCCGGGCGTGGAGTACACGAGCTCGGAGAGTGCCATCCCGGCGACGTAGGTCGGCGCCTCGACCGGCGATGCCACGACGATATCCTGGAACTTCAGATCGTGACGGTAATGCGTGAGATCCGACTGGAGGCCGGTGCCCACGCTGAGCATCGTGAGGATCATCCCTCCGCCGATCCCGTACGCGAGCAGGACACCGCCGGACGCGATCGTGATAAAGAACAGGAAGGCGAGCGGGGAGGCCAGGAGGTTCACGAGGTAGAGGGGCTGCGTGCGGATCGGGATGAGCCCGTTGAGCTCGATGAGCGTCAGGACCGAGCGCAGGCGGTGGCGTTCGCTCATGCGGCCTCCGGGCCTTCGGCGAGCGGTTCATCCTGCTCGATCGGGCGGCCCACGACCTCGAGGAAGACATCCTCCAGGGTCACCGGTCCCATCGAGACGCGGTGGCCCCGCTCGAGCGCCCAACGCGCGAGCTCGCGCGCATCGGCCTCCCGCGCGAAGACGAGGAACCCACCCTCGATCGCGCTGACGCGTCCGTACGGCTCGAGCTCGGACAGGAGCGCCGAGCCCTGCACCGAGACCCGGTAGGGCAATCGGACGCGCCCCCGGAGCTCCGCCGCCGTCCCCTCGAGGAGCATCCGGCCCTTGTCGATGAGGGCGATCCGAGCGGAGAGCGCCTCCGCCTCGTCCAAGTAGTGGGTCGTTAGGAGGATGGTCCGGTGCTCGCGACTCGCGCGACGGATCGCTTCCCAGACCTGACGCCGGGCCAGAGGATCGAGTCCGGTGGTCGGTTCGTCCAGGAACAACAGATCGGCATCGGCGGCGAGCACCATCGCAACCAGGGCGCGGCGCCGCAGACCCCCGGAGAGGCGCGAGACCTGACGTTTGCGGTACTCCCAGAGGGAGAGCTCCTCGAGCGCGGCCTTCGTGCGCTGGCGGGCCTCCAGCGGGTCGATCCCGCGCAGCTTCAGGTAGAGGTACACGACCTCTTCGGTGTTCAGGAAGTACAGTGGGCGGGATTCCTGGGGCACGCAGGCGATGCGCGCGCGAATCGCCCGCTCCTCCCGGAGGATGGGATGGCCGAGCACGTACATCTCTCCCGAGCTCGGGGTAAGCTGGGTGGCGGCGATCCGGACGAACGTCGTCTTCCCGGCACCGTTCTGCCCGATCAGCCCGTAGATCTTCCCGGCGGGCACGGTCAGCGACAGATCGGCGAGCGCGGCGACCCCGGGCGGTGCCTTGGGGTAGCGTTTGCCGATGCCGATCGCACAGATCGCCGGGTCGTCGGACATGCAAGCGCCCGAGGTGCCTCGAGGGAGTGGGCCGGGAGGCCTAGCTCAGGACCTCGGCGAGGCGGTGCTCTTCAGTCGCGCGGTGGATCTCCTGGGCGATCCGGCGGCCCGTAGAGAGGCCCGGTTCGATCATCTCGGAGTACGGGCTTCCCGAGATGAACAGGTTCGTTCCGGCGACGATGCGCGTCGAGATCTCGAAGACCTTGAACTGGAGGTCCTCGGTCATGATCCCTTCGACGCAAAACGGCCCCACCATCCCTCCGAACAGTTCGATCGACCGTTCCACGATCCGCGCCCCGACATCGAAGATCTGGGGCAGGAGGGACTCGCGCAGCATCACCGGCACGTTGCCCGTGACGACGAACGTCGGCCGGATCCCCGCACGCTGAAGTTCCTCCTGCGATCCCAGTTTGTACAGCTCGTCGATGTTCGCCTCGTCTCGTCGATCCATCCCGAGGAGCTCGAGCGACCCGGAGCCGACCCGGTAGCCGCGGTCGGACAACGGCGAGTAGAAGAAGTGGACGTAGTAGCGCGTTCCGAGCACGTACTCTTGGATGACGTACGGGCCCGTCGGGTGGAACGCCTCCGTGTCCGCTCGATTCTTGGCGAGGAAGAATCCCTTGCCGCCCTTCGCTCCGTAGTACTTGATGATCGCCGGCCGGTCGATGTCACGGAGCTCCTCGAAGCGCAACGGCATGAGCACCCCCGCGGACTCGAGCCAGTCGCGTTCCTTGCGCCGGTCGGATTCCCAGCCGATCACCGCGCGATTGCCGAACACCGGAACGTCGAGCGCGACGAACCGCTCAGGTCCGAGGTACTCCACGAACGATCCGTGGGGGATCAGGATCGCTCCTTCCTCGCGCAGGGTCGCCGCCGAGTTCGGTAACTCGGAGACCTTCGGGATCGACAGGAAGCGGTCCGGGCGGCCGAGCGGGAAGGCGTCGTAGAACTTCGGTGGGTTTCCCGCCGTGATCCCGAGCGTCGGGAATCCCTCACGGCGAGCGCCGTGGAAGATCTGGAGGGAGGAGTGCGAACACAGGGTGGCGATCGTAGGGGTGCGCCCTTCGATTGAGCGCAGGCGGGCCGGTGGTGCGAGGTGGATTCCCATAGGGAAGCCTACCGGGAGGCCCAAATATCCTTTGCGAGGAGCCGGCCGGTCGGGTCAGTCGGCGCGAGAGCTCTCTTCGAGCTCCCAGTACCACTTCACCCGCCGGGTGCCGGCATCGGCGACCCGCCGGCGGATCTCGGGATCGATCGAAGGGTCCCGGACGATACGTCGGACCTCCTCGGGCCGGCCCGAGGTCAGACGGTCGCGGATACCCGCGCGTTGGAGGATCGGCCCGATCCGCTCCGGGGGATACTGCCAGCTCTCCTCCTTGTGCCGTATCGCGATCGCTCGGGAGCCGGGGACGCGATGGACCCGGAGGTCCGCCGCCGATCGATGGAGCTCCTCCGCCGTGCGCTCGAGCTCGCCCGCGACCCGCTCTTCCTCGGCTCGCAACTGGGCGAACCGGTCCACGAGCAGACGGAGCCGCTCCTGCTCCTCCGCCGGGACCGTGCGGAACTCCGGGCAACGGGATTGGAACTCGCATCGCGCGCACTGTCGCCCGGGAGTGGGGTCGAACGCCTGGGCGCGGATCCCATCCGTCACCGCTCCGAGCCGATCGTAGAGAAGTTCGAGGGTCTCCTTCGGGCGTCGCGACACTTTGAGCGGCGTGAGCGAGCGGAGGTGGTACAGGGTCAGCTCCTCGACCGGGTCGGAATAATTCTTCTCGACGAGGACCTGGTAGAGCGAAAGTTGGTCGGACTCGCGTGCGTCCTCGGCCCGCAGCTCGCGTGAGGTCTTGTAATCGAGGACGGCGAGCCCACCTCCCGGTGCCCGATCGATCCGATCGATGTATCCGTGAATCGGGATCCCGTCCCAGGATGCTTCGAGGTGTTGCTCCACCGCCACCGGGCGAGGCGGGTCCCGGCGCATCTGCGCGTAGAATCCTCGGAGCATCTCGACCCCGAGGGCTCGGTACCGGGCCTCCTCCTCGGGGGTGCTGTACCCCTCGTTGAGCCACTCCCGATCGTAGATCGCGAGGAGCTCCTCCTCCGAGAGCCCTGCGGGCCCCGTCACCGTCGGCGCGGAGGGATGCCAGTCATCGAGCGTGCGCTGCGATTCGGCCTCTCCGGATCGCCGCGCCCCGGGCACGACCAGCGGTCGCACGATCGTCTCGAGCACCGAGTGGATGGTCCGGCCGAACGAGAAGTAGCCCCGGGGAGCCTCCGTGAGCCGGTCGATGTACAGGAACTTCCAGCGTAGCGGGCACTCGAGATACGCCCTCGAGGACGAGTAGCTGAGCGTCGGAACCGTCGCCACCCCGGCCCCAGCCCCCGAGACGCTCATCTCGTTATGGGGCTACGCAACGCGGGGAAGCCCTGCCGAGCGCGCAGACGGGTCTACTGGCCCTCGACAGTGGCGTTCCCTTCCACCGGGGGAAGGGTCCCCGGGAGGACCAGACTCGCCCGGGCCTGGGGGTTCGCGAGGTTCTTGGGGAGCCCCAACAGGTCGAGGAGTTCTTTGTAGTGATTGCGGATCGTCACCGGTGTGACGTTTGCCACCGCCGCGATCCGGTCCTGGCTCCGCGGCTCGCCCATCAGGTTCGACGCGATGTAGATGATCGTCGCGAGGATCCCGTTCGGGAGCACTCCGCTCGTCGAGTACACCTGCTCGACCTGCTCGAGGAGCTCGAGCACCTTCGCCCGGACCTCCTTGGAGAGGTTGAGATCCTGCGTGAAGCGCACGAGGTAGTCCCGCGGCTCGACCGGCTTCAACCCGAGCTTGAGCTCGCGTGCGAGCAACGTGTAGGCGCGTCCGACCTCGATCTTGGTCGCCTTGGAGTGCGCGATGATCTCCTTCATCGTGCGCGGAACGTGGCACTGGCGGCACGCGGCGTAGACACTCGCAGCCACGAGCGCGACGATCTTCTTTCCGCGCGTGGCCTTGTGTTCGAGGGCCCGCCGGTAGATGTACGTCGCGGACTCCTTCACTTCACGGGAGAGGCCGAGGACTCCTGCGAGCCGGTTGAGCTCGCCGAGCGCGACGACCAGGTTGCGCTGGTGGGTTCGTGCGGCCCGGAGCCGGTGGTTGAGCTTGCGCAGATGGTAGAACTTGAGGGACGTGTTGCGGGAGAGGCTGTTGCCCTGGAAATCCCGCGTCGGCACGCCGATCTCGCTGAAGAGACCCTTGTCGGGCATCAACGGTGAGATGACGGGTCCCCAGCCGCGGGCCTCGCGCCCGGTGTCCTCCTTCCCGCCACGCTGGCCACGATCGCTGACCAGCGCGCTCTGGTCAACCACGAGGCCGCAGTCCGCGCAGACAATCTCGCCGCGGATCTCGTCACGGATGAGGTGAGAAGAGCCGCAGTTCGGGCATGAGTCGGAGGAAGGCGCGGAGGGCGCGCCAGGTGCATTGCGTCCCGAGGCGAGCGTCTTGGGGACGAGCGCCTTCGACACCGCGACCTTCGAGGTCAGAGCCCTGGCTGTGGC
>JAKAZU010000055.1 GCA_021826525.1 Thermoplasmata archaeon | reverse complement strand
TCGGTTCGGTCCAGTCTACGCTCCATTCAAGTTGGCTCTTGGGCACCTCTCTTCCTCCTGGGATGTTGGCACACCTCCGGAGGAGGGCTGGCTCAAGAGTCAACCCACTTTGTCACGGGACGAATTTCCGTACTCCAGAAACCTCAAAGACCAGTTGCGGGGTACGTCTCGAGCGCAGTCGAGATTGGCTGGAGCTTCGGGTACGGTGCGCGCATCGGCCAAGCCGTGCAGAGAAACCCCGGGGGGTAAGCCGTCGTTTCGGCCCCCGTTGGGATCGGTGCGCCGGGCCTACCTTACCTCACGTGCGCATGAGGGCATCTCGGCGAAAACGCTCTCGCGCAATGCTAAATACCGGGGCTTCAGTGGGGGACTTGATGACCGGCCGGCGGAGCGGCGGAGAGCAAGCCGAGCCCTCGACGGGGACGGTCAGTACCTGGCTCTGGTGACCGGGGAGCGCCCGGACGGCGCGTCCCACTTTTGTTGAACCCGAGAGTGGTTCGGCCTCCGGAGCTTCCCTCACCACACGAAACGTAGGAGGAGGAAGAATGTACGGAAAAACGATCCGGCTGCGCAGGATATTCCCGAACGAACGCCGGCGCTTGTTCTCGGTCCCGCTCGACCACTCGGTCTCGATGGGGCCCATCGACGGGCTGGAGGATGCCCCGACGCTCGTGCGGGAGCTCCAGGACTCGGGAGTCGACATGATCGTCGTCACCAAGGGAGCCGTAGGATCGCTCGTACCGGTGCTCGCGCCCACCACCCTTCTCGGCATCCACGTCTCGGCGTCGACGAGCCTCGCGCCGAACTCGAACCTCAAGGTGCTCGTCGGGACCGCCGAAGAGGCGGTCGCGCTCGGAGCGGACCTCCTCTCGATCCAGGTAAATTTCGGGATTGCGGAGGAAGGCGAGATGTTGCGCTCCCTCGGGATCGCCGCCGATCAATGCCGCACGATCGGGCTGCCCTTGATGTGCATGACCTACGTCAAGAAGCCGAACGGAGGCACGCCGGAGGAGATCCGGCACGCCTGCCGCGCCGCGGCCGACACCGGCGCCGATATCGTCAAGACGGGGTACCCCGGCTCGCTCGAAGAGTACCGGCGCCTCGTCCGAACGACCCCGGTCCCTCTGCTCCTCGGGGGAGGGGCCCGACTTGACGAGGACTCGGAGTTCTTGCGCCTCGTCCACGAGACCGTGAGCGTCGGCGCCGCGGGGATCTGCGTCGGACGCAACCTCTTCCAGCGGAAGCCGGTCTCCGCCATCGCGCGACCGATCGCCGAGATCCTTCACGGTGCGGCCTTGATCCCATGACGATGGACCGGCTCGTCCTCTGCCCGACGGCGACCGAGGCCGCGGAGATCCGTGCACTCCTCGCGCGGGCCGAGCGACGGGGATTCCAGCGCTTCCTCGTTCCGGCGACGAGCGTCGCGGAGGAGTCGACCACCGGTCGGCAACTGTACTCGTGGGTCGGCGATCGGATCGTCGGGCCCGCTCCCAGCCGGGAAGAGATCCCCGTCGTCTCGGTCTCGGCGCCTGCGGATATGGACTCCGTGATCGACCGCCTGCGCCTCGGGCACCGCGTCGCGGTGCGCTGGGGCCAGGAGCGCGTCATTCCTCTAGAGAACCTCGTCGCCGCTCGTTCCCGACCGGGCACCTTGTGGGTCGTGACCCAGAGGATCGAAGAGATTCCCGGATTCTTGGGGGCGCTCGAACATGGGGCGGACACCATCGTCATCGAGCTTGGCTCGCCCGATGCCATCGATGCACTCGAAGCGGTACTCGAGAGCCGGGCGATCCCGCTGACTCTCGAGCGCGTCCCCATCCGTAGGATCGTTCCCGTAGGAGGAGGCGATCGGGTGATCGTCGATACGACCTCGCTCCTTCGACCCGAGGAGGGGCTCCTGGTGGGGAGCTCAGCCGCCTTCCTGCTCCACGTCGCCAGCGAGGCGATCGGGTCCCGGTACACCCGACCGCGGCCCTTCCGCGTCAATGCCGGCGCGGCCCATTCCTACACCTTGCTCGCGAACGGCGAGACCCGGTACCTCAGCGAGCTCGTCGCAGGAGATGCGGTGCTCGTCGCGAGCCCGGATGGCTCGTCGCGCTCGGCCCGCGTGGGCCGCATCAAGATCGAGCGCCGCCCGCTCGTGCTCATCGAAATCGAGCGCGGTGGCCGCCTGTTCACGGTCTTCCTCCAAGAGGCAGAGACCGTCCGACTGACCACGCCCGATGGACGGATCGCAACGACCGACCTTCACGCGGGAAGCGAGGTGTTGGGAGTCTCGCTCGTCGCGGGCCGTCATCTCGGCGTGGCTGTCGCGGAAACGATCGAGGAACGATGACGCAGCACCTTCCGCTCGTGATCGTGACGATCCCCTCCCGCACGCCGGAGGCGACGCGCGCGGAGATGGCCGAGCTCCTCCCGCAGGGCGCGGATGCGGTGGAGATCCGCTTCGATCGCTGGGCCCGCGAGGACCTTCCCCGCGCGGCCGAGTTGTTCCCGAGTCCTCTCCCGATGCTCGCCACGTACCGCTCCACCGCGGAGGGAGGGGCAGGGCTCGATGATCTTCGCGATCGGACCGACATCCTGACCGCGCTCGCCGATCTGCCGTTCACCTACCTCGATCTCGAGCTACGACGCGACCGCGCCTTGATCTCGAACGTTGGGACCCGGGCGCACGGCCCGACCCTGATCCTCTCCTGCCATCTCCGGGTGAACGACACCGCGGAGAAGATCGCCGAGCTCCTCTCGGGCCACCAGCCTCGCGGTGCGATCGCCAAGGTCGTGCTACCCTGCGGCGTGGGCCGATTCTACCGAGAGGTGCGTCCCCTGCTCCACCTGGGAGGGAGCCCGCGCCCGGAGATCGTCCTTACGACCGGCGCTTCGGGATCTCTCGTGCGAGCCCTCGCCCCTCGCTTCGGGCTCGCCGCGGTGTTCGCGGCGCCTCCGGCTCGGGGGCTCAGGGCCCGGGGAGAGGCCGCGGTGGAGCCGTCCCAACTCCCCGTGGACCGACTTCGACGTTTCTACGATGCCGGCGCGCTCGGCCGGCTCTTCGCCGTGACCGGTCACCCGATCGACCACTCGCGGTCGCCCGATGTCCACACCCTGTGGATGGCGGAGGAAGGGAGACCCGGCCTCTATCTCGCGCTCGACATCGAATCGGAGGAGGAGCTTGCGCGTGTGCTCCGTCCGCTGGGCGAGGACGGGCTTCGGGGGATGAACGTCACCCATCCGTGGAAGGACGCGGCGCTGCGTCTCGCCGACCGATGCGGGCGTGCCGCCGAGCAGGCCGGCTGCGCGAACGCTCTCGTGCGCACCGGTCGGGTCTGGCGTGCGGAGAACTTCGATGTGAGCGCCATGATCCGTCGCCTCAGGGAACTTCGGGAATCCGGCGCCTGGACTGACGACCGGCTCCTCGTGATCGGGACGGGAGGTGCGGCCCGTGCCACCCTCGTCGCCGCCTCCGAGCTGCACGCCAGCGCGGAGATCCTCGGGCGATCGGTCGGCCATGTCGCCCGCGTCGCACGGGAGTTCGGCACGGAGGTGTTCCGACCGTCGTCGGCTCCTGCGTCGCTCATTGTCCATGCGACGCCTGCCGGCCGCTCGGACGTTCCTGCGCTCGACATCCCCTGGCCGGGGCGATGCGGACCGGGCACGTACGTCCTCGATTTTGTCTACCGGCCGGATCGGCCCTTCCTGAGGGACATGACGATCCAGGGTGGAGGTACGTACGAAGACGGCGGCCGGCTCCTCGTCTATCAGGCGGCCGAGAGCTTCGGAGCCTTCTGGGGCACGTGCCCCTCGTTCGCGCTCGAGCAGAAAGCCCTTCAGGAGGTTCTGTGCACGGCGTAGCAGCGGCGTCGGGAGCGATCACGTTCGTCAACGCCCTGGCCGCCGGTATCGGCGCCGCCGCGGCCGTCACGCTGGGCGTGGAGGCGGAGGTCGACCTCGATCTCGAGCAGCGTCACGGACCCGGCGCCATCACGATCGCGCCCCCCAGCGATACTCCGCTCGTGCGCGGCGCCGTCGAGGTCGGCCTCGAGCGGTTCGCCCCCGGGGGTGCCCCGTCGGTCCAGGTCCGAATCCGCTCTTCGATCCCGTCCGCGTGCGGGTTGAAGAGTTCCTCCGCCGTGAGCGGTGCGGTCCTCGCGGCCGTGGCTCGGGCCGTCGGCGTGGACGCCGATGCCGCGACCCTCGCACGGATGTCGGCGGACCTCTCTCAGAGGATCGGCCTAAGCGCGACGGGAGCGTTCGATGACGCGTTCGCGGCGCTCGCCGGAGGTGCGGTCATCACGGACAACGCGGCGCGCGCCGTGCTCTGGTCCGGGGAGGCTCCCGGGGGGCTCACCGTTCTCCTCTGGATACCTTCCGCGCGCCATCGCCCGTCCACGGAATGGCACGATAGGTTCCGCGCGCGTGCGGCGGAGGCTCGGCCGGCGATCGACGCGGCGCTCCGAGGAGATCTGTTAGGAGCCATGGAACGCAACACCGAGCTCGTCGAATCCATACTCGGCTACGACTACGGCCAGATTCGTCGGCAGCTCGCCGAGCGCGGCGCCACCGCAAGCGGAGTGAGTGGGCTTGGCCCGGCCCTTGCAGTCCTGGCACCGCCCGAGCGTGAGAATGCGGTGCGGAACACCCTCGCTTCCCGGGGTGGGGAGGTACGTGCGGCCAACTTTCGACCGCGCAATCGCATCGAGCCGATCGAGGGGGCCGTATGATCCGCACGGTGAACCCCGGCGTCGCGCGAGGGCGGCTTACCCCGCCCGCGTCCAAGAGCTACACTCACCGTGCCTTGGTCGCGGCCCACCTCTCCGGTCGTTCAGCCTCCGTCCTTCGGCCGCTGGATTCGAACGACACCCGCGCCACCGCCCGTGGCCTCGCTGCGCTCGGCTCGCGTGTGCGATTCGCCGCGAACCGGTGGCAGATCCAGCCCGCGCCGGTGCCGACCGGCCGCCTTCGGACGATCGATTGCGGCGAGTCGGGAACGACGCTGAGGTTCTTGACGGCGCTCGCAGCCCTCTCCGACCGACCGATCCGGATCACCGGACGAGGACGGCTCCCCGCTCGACCGATGTCGGATTTGTACGACGCATTGCGCACGCTCGGAGCGCGAATCTCTCCCGAACACCCGGACCGGGCCCTTCCGTGCACGATCCGCGGACCGATCTCCGCCGGCCGCATCGACGTGCGGTCCGACGAGACCTCGCAGTATCTCTCCGCCCTATTGATGGCCCTTCCGCGCGTCGCGGGTCGATCGGAGATCCGACTGCAAGGGCCGTTGGTCTCACGAACGTACGTCCAGGCGACCTCGGCGGTTCTGAACGCCTATGGGGTCCGGATCGTTGCGCGGCCG
>JAKAZU010000054.1 GCA_021826525.1 Thermoplasmata archaeon | reverse complement strand
CGGCCCGCGTCATGCCGGCCCCACCGCCGCGCTGGTCAGCATGTAGGAACCGCCCGTTCCGGCGGGCAGCATGTCCGAATGGCCCTTTCCACAGAAGCCCGGGTCGAGCTCGAACGCATCGGCGCGCCCTACCCCCCGAACCGAGCGCAGGACATCGAGCACGCGGCCGGAGAGCGCCATCGAGGAGACGAGCGTCGTGAGCTCGCCGTGCTCGATGCGATGGCCCCGAAGAACCTTGATCTGCATCTGTCCGCCGAGGGGGTCCTCGATGCCGGAGGTGCATCGCTCGAGCAGTACCCCGTCCTTGGCCTCCTTCACGAGCTCTTCGAGCCCCCAGTCCCCGGGTTCGACGTACGTGTTGGTCATCCGGACGAACTCTCGGCTGAGGAAGTCCGCCCTGCGGGCATTCCCCGTCGGAGTCCCCCCGAGCAGCGCAGCCGACACTCGGTCGTGGAGGACGCCGGTGAACCGGCCGTGGTCGACCAGGAGATTCCTTTGGCTCCGGCATCCCTCGTCGTCGAAGTAGATCCCGCCCCAGCCTCCGGGGTAGGCGCCGTCGTCGGCGATCGTCAGAAACTCCGGCCCCACCATCGAGCCGAGGATCGGCCGAAGGTACGATCGCTCCCGCACGAACTGGTCGGCCTCGGTCCCGTGCCCAAACGACTCGTGCGCGAACGTCCCGGTCGTGCTCGGGTCCATGAGGACGGTGGTCGGGCCCGTCGGAGGGGATTCGGCGCCGAGCATCGCGCGCGCGCTCCTCGCCACGTCGTGCACCCGTTCCTCGGTGATCTCGTCCAGGACCTCGCGCCCGCCGATGGCTCCCCGGACGAGCGCATCGTACTGAACCCGACCTCCTTCGATCGCGATCGGAACGACGCTGGCGAACACCCTGGAGACGCGCTGGTGCCGGCGGGCCGTCGCCGTGTTCAGGTACAGCCGTTCATCCGAGAAGAATCCCAACGATACGGTGGTGTTGGGGACGCCCGGCACGGTCGTCGCCCATGCGTACCAATCTCGCGCGAGGTTGATACGGTCCTCGATGGAGAGGTCCTCCATCGGTCTCGGAGGAGCGGTGGTGCAGGAGGCCTCTCCGCCGGTCGGCTCTCCAGGAGGTGGCCGGGCTCCCGCGCCTTCCGCAAGCAGTCCGATCAGCGCGTTGGCCGCGCGATCGATCGGCTCGGCCAAGAGTCCGGTGGATGCCGCCTCGGCCCAATGATCGCCCGCCCACGCGCGGAACGCGGCTCCCTCGAGGCGAGGGAAGACGCGGGGCGAGACGGATGTACGGTCGAGCCGAACGGAATCCCCGAGCGAGCGTTCCGCGACGATCTCTGCGAACGGAGTGTGCCTCTCGATACGCCGCAGGGCGCCCCGGAGACGATCCTCGGAGTCGAGAAGCTCGGACACGACGGACCTATCGGAGGCCCGCTCAAGTACGTTGCTCTAGCCAGTTCGCTCGCGGCATGCCCGGCGCTCTACGCGGTGGCCGGAGCACCGCGGGAGAGGGCGAGTGCCGAGAACGGGCTGGCAAGTCTAATCTCCTCGATCTCGGTCGCAGCATCGTGCCGACGAGCGGGTACCGGTTGAGAGCGGTGCGGGCATCGGATATCGAAACCCTCCTCGATCACCGCCACCGGATGTTCTCGGCGATCGGCGGTCGAACCGAGGAACAGATCGCGGGCCACGACCGCCGGTATCGGCGCTGGCTCCTCGTCCGATTGAGGCGGGGAGAGCTGGTCGGGCAGATCGCGGAAACCCGTCGCGGCGAGGCGGCCGCGAGCGGCTGCATCTGGTACCGGCCGGATCAGCCCCGCCCGGAGAGCTCCGGGCGCGACGTGGCCCCCTACATCTTGTCGATGTTCACGGCGCCGGCGCACCGAGGTCACGGACTGGCGGGCCGGATCGTTCGGGCCCTGATCGCGGACGCCAAGCGACGGGGCTATGGACAAGTGATCCTCCACGCGTCGCCCCAGGGACGATCCGTCTACGCTCGGTTGGGCTTCGAACGCCGCTGGGAGATGCGCTATTGGATCGATCCGGCCGACCGCGTAGCCTGGAAACGCCAACGCCCCGCGCGGACGGGGACGCGCGCCCGAACGGCCGTCCCTCGTTGACGACGAGAGCGAGCGGGCCGTTGCGGTCGGCTCAGTCCAGAACGACGGGATCTCGGAGATGGACGCGACCCGGTGCGAGGACCCGGGCGTACCAACCCCGGCGGTTGAGCAGGGTCTTCATGAACTCCGGCCCGCGGTGTTCGCCGACGTACGGGAGCAGGTAGAGGTTCGAACACGGGTCGCACGGACGGGTGATCACGGCCCGCACGGCGCCGATCGCCGCCCGGGAACCCGGTTGCAGGAGGGCGTACGGGACCCGGCGAGAGCTAATGTTCTCTCCGAGGTCGCCCGGACGGACCGGCCAACCTTCCGACCGGAGTTCTGCGAGAATTTCCTCGGGAAGGATCAACAGCGCGCTGTCGGGATCGTCGTGGAGATCCTCGTGCCGGTACCGGTTGAAATCCCCGACGACGCCGGTCGTGTCGACCTCGATCTCCTCGACGGCCTGTTTGGGCAGGCCTCGTTCCTCCCCGATCTCGCTCTTGCGGAAGAGGCCCGTCACCACTCCACGAACCGGACCGTCGCCCATCGTCGGTCATGGGGTACGCGTGCAGGGCTTTACCAGCTCGGTCGAGCGCGCCACCCCGGTCCCGAGCCGGCGAGACAACCTAAATGAGGTCACGAGGGGTCCGTCGCTCGGCTCGGCGAAGCCGGGAAGGCTCCTGATGGCGGCTCACGCGGCAACGAAGCTCCGGATCGCCCTCGTCCAGATGTCCTGCTCACCCGATCCCTCCGCGAATGTGGAGAAGGCGATCGCCCGGATCCGAGAGGCGGCGAAGCACGGCGCCCAGATCGTCTCGCTCTCGGAGCTGTTCTTCGCCCAGTACTTCTGCCAGAGGGAGGACCACGCGATGTTCGATCTCGCCGAGCCGGTCCCCGGCCCGACCACGGAGCGCCTCGCCGCGGTCGCCCGCGAGGAGAAGATCGCGCTGGTGGCGCCTCTCTTCGAGCGCCGCGCCTCGGGCATCTACCACAACACGGCCGCGGTTCTGGAACGAGATGGCTCCCTCGCGGGAACCTATCGCAAGATGCACATCCCCGACGACCCGCTCTACTACGAAAAGTTCTACTTCACCCCCGGCGACCTTGGATTCCGAGTGTTCCGGCTCCACGCCGCGCCGATCGGGGTGCTCATCTGTTGGGACCAGTGGTATCCGGAGGCGGCCCGGATCACGGCGCTGCTCGGAGCCGAGATCCTGTTCTATCCCACCGCGATCGGCTGGCACCCGGGAGAGAGAGAGGAGTTCGGGGCGGCCCAGCACGACGCATGGCAGACGATCCAGAGGGGCCATGCCATCGCGAACGGGATCTACGTTGCCGTAGCGAACCGGGTGGGCCTGGAGCACGGAGACGTACGGGGCGACCGGGTCGACGGTCCCGGGATCGAGTTCTGGGGTGGCTCCTTCGTCGCCGACCCGTTCGGGCGAGTGATCGCGCAGGCCTCCCACGACCGGGAGGAGACGCTCTACGCGGATCTGGACCTCGGTCTGGTGGAGAAGATCCGGCAGCACTGGCCGTTCCTGCGCGATCGCCGGATCGATGCCTACGGGTCGATCTCCCGGCGCTTCCTCGACGGTCCGTGAGCCATGTCCGACGACGCGAGCCTCCTCGCGAGCACGCCTCGAGCGGCCGGGTATCGGATGCCCGCGGAGTGGTCTCCACACCGGGCCACGTGGATCGCCTGGCCCCACAACCCGGACGACTGGCCCGGCAAGTTCTCTCCCATCCCCTGGGTCTATGCCGAGATCGTCCGCCACTTGGCCGAGGTCGAGGACGTCGAGATCGTCGTGGACGACGCCGCCATGGAACGCACCGCGCGGCGCGCTCTCCGACACGCGGGTGCCTCCACGGCCCGGGTGTACTTCCACCGCTGGCCCACGAACCGCGTGTGGACGCGGGACTCCGGTCCGATCTTCGTGCAGCGCATCGACCCGAGCCTTCCGGGCCCCCGGCTCGGATTGACCAATTGGAAGTTCAACGCGTGGGCCAAGTACGACGATTGGCAGCTCGACGACCAGTTGCCCGCCCACATCGCCCAGGACCTCAAGATCCCGGAATGGATGCCGATGCACGGTGACCGCCGGATCGTGTTGGAAGGAGGCAGCATCGATGTCAACGGGTCGGGCACGCTGATGACGACGGAGGAGTGCCTCCTCAGCGACGTCCAGGCCCGGAACCCCGGCGTCCCTCGGGAGGATCTGGAGGCGGCCCTGGGCGAGTACCTCGGCATCGAGCGGGTGCTCTGGCTCGGGCGCGGGATCGTCGGTGACGACACCCACGGGCACGTCGACGACGTCGCTCGGTTCGTCGGAGAGTCCACGATCGTGGCGGCCGTGGAGCCCCGCTCGCGCGATCCGAACCACGCGGCGCTCGCGGAGAACCTCGAGCGACTGCATGCGGCGCGCACGTCGAACGGCGATCCGTACCGCATCGTCGAATTGCCCATGCCGGCGCCGGTTTCCTTCCACGGCCAGCGCCTGCCCGCCAGTTACGCGAACTTCTACATCGCGAACCGGCTCGTTCTGGTGCCCACGTTCAACGACCGAAACGATCGGCGCGCCCTCGAGGTCCTTGAGGGGGTCCTCCCCGGCCGCGAGGTCGTAGGGATTCACTGTCGAGATTTCATCTGGGGGCTGGGCACGATCCACTGTATGACCCAGCAGCAGCCCGCGCCTCCCGCGTAAGGTCGCCCGTCCGGTCTACCCCGCGGGTGCGCTGACCGAAACCGAATGGATCTTGGGGAACTGGAACGGAACGGCCGACCAGCTGCGGCCCGCATCCGGAGTGTAGATCACCTGGCCCCCGGTCGAGCCGTAGTAGATCCCTGCTGGATCGAGCCGGTCGATCGCGAGACCTTCGCGATGGTTCCCGAACTCGCCGAGGAAGGGAGAGGACCGGACCATCGGCCGGAAGTTGCGCTTCTTCCGGTCGAACCAGTAGAGCTGGAAGCGTTGACCGGGCATGGTCCGAGTGACTTCGGGCGGGCTCAGCGGCGCGAAGATGGCTCCTCCGGGAAGTGAAGGGGAGGTCGCGACCACGAACCCGAAGTCGGTGGAGAGCGGCTTGCCGACGCGCGTCCAGTGCTCCATCGAGTCCTCGCTCAGATAGATCCCGTTGTGGTCCTGCCGATAGGCCACTGTGGAATCCGACGGGTCGAGGGCGACGTGGTGGACGCACTGGCCGACCTCGGGACGCGTTTCGGGGAGGAAGTTGACCGCGACCCCGCGATTCATGGGTTTCCAGGTCTT
>JAKAZU010000053.1 GCA_021826525.1 Thermoplasmata archaeon | reverse complement strand
CGTGACCGCAAGCGCCAGGTAAGAGCCCATCAACGCGGTTCCGTTGATGAGGCCGACCCCCTCCTTCTCCACGAAGGACAGCGGTGCGATACCCTCGGTCTGGAGCACGGCCGAGGCAGCTACCCGGCTACCGGCTCGATCGATGAACTCGCCTTCGCCCATCATCGCGAGGCCGAGATGAGCGAGCGGCGCGAGATCGCCGGAGGCCCCGACCGATCCCTGCTCGGGTATGTACGGCACCAGGCCACGGTTCAGGAGCTCGACGAGGAGGTCGACGAGCTCGCCGCGGACGCCCGAGTGACCTCGCACGAGGGAGTTGACTCGCAGGAGGATCAATCCTCGGACGATGTCTCGCGGCAGGGCGGGTCCCGCGCCACTCGCATGGCTCCGGATGAGAGAGGTTTGGAGCTCCCGGGCCCGGGCCGGAGGAACGGCGTGGTTCGACATCGCGCCGAAGCCCGTGGTCACCCCGTAGACAGGGCGGCCGGCGGCGACGGCCCGTTCGACGACCCGGCGGCTCTGGGCCACCGCCTGCCGGGCCTCCGGGGTCAGGGAGACCGCGCACCCGCCCCGGACGACCGCGAGGAACTGCTCGAGGGTGAGGGAGCGACCGTCCAGCGGCAGAGTCTCGGTCATCGGGGGCCGGTGGTCGGACTCGTCCGGCGCTATTGAACGATGCGCCCTAGGGAGGCACCGGAACCACGAGCTCACCGCCCGGCTTTTGGAGCGAAGGCTGGCGCTTGGAGGTCGCTCCCTTCGTCTTCCAGAAGATCTCCGCGAACTCCTGGACCTGCTGGAGCAGCTCCTGGGCGTCCGCGATGTTCGTTCCCTGGCGGGCCTTGGAGGCCTGCTTCAGGATCTTCCAAGTGAGGTCGTGGATCCCCGGGTGCTGCTTCGCGTGATCGGCGGTGAAGTAATCGCCCCAGATGACCCGGATCTCCTGCTTCAGCCGCTCGGCGTGCTGCTCCTTGACGAGCTGATAGCGCCCCAGCTTCGCGACGTAGGCGTCGACCTCCTCCGGCTTGCTCGTGGGGGTCGGCCGCGGGAGCTCGGCGATGAGCTGGTCCATGCGGATGATCGTCAAGGCTGCGATCTGGGCCTCATGCGGGTCATAAATACCGCACGGAATGTCGCAGTGGGCGTACACGGGTGCGGGGTCTCGGACGGCGTCTCGGACCGCGTCAATCCACGCATGGACTCTCGAGGGGGCGGACATGGCTCGATATACCGCCCGCGGAGGATAAGGTTGCCGGAACCGGTGCGCTCCGGCTTCGCTCGATTCCACCGGTGGTGGCGGAGCCGGCGGGTAGTGGTGCGAGATCGATCGATGGAGCCAACGCTACGGCCCGGAGATCGCCTATACGTAGATCCAGCCCCCGCCCGTGCGGGTCGACTTCTCCGAGGAGACGTGGTCGTGCTGCGCGATCCCGCTCGTTCGGTCGAGCGTTTGGTCAAACGCATCACCGGGCTTCCCGGGGATGCGCGACCGCCGAACGGACCCCCGATCCCTCCCGCGCAACTCTACGTCGCAGGTGACTCGGGCGAAGGGAGCCGCGATAGCTCGAAGTTCGGACCGGTCGCCATGAGCGAGATCGAAGGGGTGGTCTGGTTCCGCTACGCTCCACCCGAACGGCGCGGGCCGATCGGCGACCCAACGCTTAAGTGATGTTGGTATTTCCAACATCGATGCGCCCGGTCGCACGAAACCTCGCGGTCGTGGGGATCGCCGTCCTCGCGATCGGGGCGGGGTTCGTCGGCGGATGGTACGCCCATCCCTCGGGATCGACCTCCGCCGGAGGCACCACCTCCACGCTCGCCGTCCTTGCCGCGGGAACGCTGGGAGCGAACCTGCCCTCGTTCGCCTCGAGCTTCGCGAACGAGACCCCCGGAGTACAGGCTCCGCTCTCGGCGCAGCTCTACGAGGGGAGTCTCGCCGCCGCGACGACCTTGACCGTGCTGGGGCAGCCGTACGATGCGTTCGTCTCGGCGGACTACCGGGTCATCCCCCAGCACGTCGAGCCGACCACGGCGAGTTGGGAGGTCGTCTTCGCGACCGACCCGCTGGTGCTCGCCTACGATCCGAGCGTCCCGGGCCTGTCGGGCATCACCACCTCGAACTGGGCGAGCGACATCGTTCGGCCGGGGATCACGCTCGGAACTCCGAACGCGAGCGCGGACCCTCTCGGGTACAACGCGATCTTCACGATCGAGCTCCAGGACTCGCTCGACGGGGCGCGAGGGGCGTTCTACTCCCACTTCTACACGGGAAGCATCGGTGGCTTTGCGGGCCCGGTGACCACGGCGACGAAGATCGTCCCGGAGACGCAGGCGGCGGCCGTACTCTCCACCGGTACGGTGGACACCTACCTCATCTACCGCTCCTACGCGATCGCGAATCACCTCGCCTACGTCGAACTGTCGCCCCACGTGAATCTCGCGGCGTACGATCCGGCGTCCGTCGTCAACGATACGGCGGCGTCGACCACGATCGTCTCCGGAACCTCGACCCGGGTTGTCTTGGGCGCACCCGTGCTCTTCGCTGCCACGGTGCCGAGTACGGCCCCGAACGTCCCCCTGGGCATCGCATTCATCGCCTACCTACTGTCGAACCAGACCTCGGCGGCCTGGGCCGCCGACGGCTACTCCATGATCGCGCCGGCGTGGACCGACCATCCGAGCGCGATCCCCGCGGCGCTCGCCGGCTTCGCCCCGGACTCCTTGCCGGTGGTGCCGGCGTACCTCGCCGCGCTCTACTAGCGCCCGAGATTCATCCCATGACGAGCGACACGGTGGGGGATCGGGGCGCTCCGGCGCGACGCGCGCTGGGCGCCGTCCTGGCCACGTCCCTGATCGGCCTGTTCGTCCTTCCGATCGTCGCGCTGTTCCTTTACGCAGGCTACGGCAATATCGCCACGGCCGCCGGGAGCGCGGGATTCCGTACGGCGCTATCCTTCACGCTGCTCGCGTCCGGGATCGCGGTCTGCTTCGGGATCCTCCTCGGAGTGCCCCTCGGGTACATCCTCGCACGCTACCGCTTTCCCGGCCGATCCATCGTCGAGTCCATCGTTCTGGTCCCCGTGATGATCCCTCACCTCATCGTCGGGATCGCGCTGCTCGTGCTCTTCGCGCCGACCAACCCGTTCGGGGCCTGGGTCGCGGGCCTCGGGATCCCGATCTTCGATGCGATCTGGGGCGTCGTGCTGGTGATGGTCTACGTCGGAGCCTCGTACATCGTGCTCACGAGCGAACTCGCCTTCCGCTCGGTCGATGGGGAGGCGATCGAGGCCGCGCGATCGCTCGGGGCGTCGCCGATCGAGGCGTTCGCGACCGTGACGCTACCCCAGGCGTTCCGCGGCATTGTGACGGGAAGCCTCCTGATGTGGGCCCGCGGGGTCAGCGAGATCGGTGGGTTCCTCATCCTCGCCTACGCGATCTATCCGAGCTTCCCGTATGGGGGCCCGGTGACGAACACGGCCTCCGTCTACATCTACAACCTGTATTCCACGACCGGCGTGCAAGCCGCCGCCGGCGCGTCCGCGCTCCTCGTGCTGGTCGCCCTCGCGGTCTTCGTGGTCGTTCGCCTCTTCGACCGCACGGGCATGGCCTGGACGAAGGTCGGCTGGTTCGCATGACCGACATCCGGCTCTCGGAGGTCGTGGTCGACCGCGATCGCTTCCGCGTCGGTCCGGTCGACCTCGAGATCCGCTCGGGCTCGGCGACCGTCCTGCTCGGCCCGTCCGGAGCGGGTAAGACCAGCCTGTTGCGAGGGATCGCCGGATTCCTGCCGCTCCGGCAGGGAGCCGTGCGTGTGGATGGGGCCGCTGTCGAGCAATCGCCTCCGGAGCGCCGGGGATTCGGGTTCGTCCCTCCGGGTCTCGGGCTCTTCCCCCACCGGCGGGTACGGCAGAACGTGAGCTATCCCCTCGACCTGCGGGGGATGCCGGATGCGCGTGCGCGGGCCCAGCGGTGGATCGAGCACTTCGAGCTCTCCGAGCTCGCCGAGCGATATCCCCCTCAGTTGAGCTCGGGCCAGCGTCAACGCGTGGCCATGGCCCGGGCGCTCGCCGGGGAACCGCGCGCACTTCTCTGGGACGAGCCGCTCGCGGCCCTCGATGTGGAGAGTCGCGACGTCCTGCTCCGGCTCCTGCGCGAACTCATCGAGGCCGAGGGGATCCCGCTGCTGCTCGTCACGCATGACCCGGCGACCGCGTTCGCGCTCGCCTCGAACGTCGTCGTGCTGGAAGAGGGACGGGTCCGTTTCCAGGGAGCGGTGACCGCGCTTCCGCACGCACCGCTCAATCGGTTCATGGCACGGTTCCTGGGCTTCGAGAACCTCTTCTCGCGGGAGGAACTCCTCGCGGCGGGCGATGGTCCCCTTCCTCGGGCGTTGCTCGGGGGCGCCGGCCCGAGCGGGATCGTCGTCCCCGAGGATGCTCTGAGCTGGACCGCGGCCTCCTCCGGCAGCAATCTCGCCTACATCACCTCGGTGCGATGGGCCCCGCGGGGCTGGATCCTGACGCTCCGACAGGGCGCGCTGGCGTTCTACGTGCACTCGCCCTCCGACTCCCTCCGCCTGCGCGTCGGCGACGCCGTCCGGCTCGACCTCGATCGGACCCGGCTCCGGCCGCTCACTGCGGAGGGGGCGTCGTAGCGATGATGGAGCGTTGGCTGACTCCGATGGACGTCCGCCTGCTCGCGCAACTGTCGACCACTCCCAACGTGGTCCGCGCCGCCCGCGCGCTCGGGATTCCCCGAGATCGAGCGGTCTATCGGCTCGCTCGGTTGCGCCGTCTGTATGGGGGCCCCGTCGTGCGCGCGCGCCGCGGGGGTTCGACCCCCGGAGAGACTCGGCTCACGGCGCTCGGACGACGATTGCTGCGCGACACGCGGCCCGATTCCTGGGTCAACCGGTTCTCCGGGATCTACCGCGGAGGTCGATCTCCAAAGGTCGATCTCGGCCATGGACGGCAGCTCGAGGTTTCCTTCCGAGGGCGCGAAGGAGCGCCCGTGGAGGTCGCAGTGGATCCGGGCTCGATCGTTGTCGCCCTTCGACCGGTCGAATTGAGCGCTCGCAATGCCCTTCCCGCCACCGTCCAATCCGCGAAGTCGCACGGTGCCCAGAACGCGGAGCTCCGAGTTCTCTGGAGGGGGCTCGTCGTGCGGGTAGGGATCACGCCGGGTTCGATCCGGCGGCTCGCGCTGGACCCCGGCGCGCGGGTGTACCTCTACGTGAAGGCCGTGTCCGTTCGCCGCGTCGCTACTCGCGGATCCCCTCGCTCGTGAGCGAGTAGACCGCCTCCCCCTCGGGGAGGTTCGGCGAATCGATGAGGCGCGCGATGCGCTTCGGAGGCTTGGATTTGCGCA
>JAKAZU010000052.1 GCA_021826525.1 Thermoplasmata archaeon | reverse complement strand
GTTCGGACGATCCGTTCGAAGCGATCTGCGTTCGGCACCGGGAGAGGGCCCGCGCGTGCCAGGTGGACGACGATCCGACCCTCGACCTCGGGCACCGGGTAGAAGGACGACCGGGGCACCGTCCGGAACAGCTCGACGCCTCCGTAGAGCCGCGCCACGATCGAGAGGCGGCCGTACGTCTTCGACCCCGGACCGGCGGCGAGACGCTCGGCGACCTCCCGCTGTACCATCGCCACCACGCGGGGCGTGCGGCGGGCGAACAGCGTGAGGAGGATGGGTGTCGCGGCGGAGAATGGCAGATTCCCGACGACCGTCGCACCGGCGGGAAAGGCGTAGGTTTCCGCGTCGGCCTCTTCCACCGTGATCCGTCCGCCGAAGGTCGAGCGGAGAAAGGCGACGAGGCGCGGATCGCGTTCGACCACGGTCAGCGGACGGATCCCGCGCCGGAGAAGGGCCGCGGTTAGCATCCCCAGGCCCCCTCCGATCTCGAGGACGGCATGGCCGGCGGGCGCCTCGACCAGCGCGGCCTCGGCATCGGCCGCGAATGGATCGATCAGGAACGACTGACCCAGACGGCGCGACGGGCGGATCCCGAGACGCTTGAGGGTCACGTCGACGGCCCGCGCCCCCGCGGGAACAGCGAACGGCTCCGCCGGACTAAGGCGCGACGAAGATGCGGTAGTTGTCCTCGGCACCGATGAGCTCCTGTTCGATGCGGCCGACCACGAGCTTCTCCGAGCTCTTGAGGTGCGCGCGCGTGTTGAGGTCCTCGAAGCTCGTGAACGGGCCGCGCCGGCGTTCCGCGAGGATCGTCGCCATCGTCTTCTTTCCGATGCCCGGCAACAGTTCGAGCAGGTGCGCTCGTCGGGAGATCGGCTGCGCCTCGTTGAAGAAGCGCAGGTACTTGGTGGGGTTCGCCCGGACGATTTCCTCGAGCGCCGGGGCGAGCTCCGAACGTGCGGTAGCCGTAAGCTCCTCGAAACCGATCCGCCGACGGACGTGATCGATCAGGGGGATCGAACCTTCTTCGGAAAGGAGCGCGATCCGAGCGCCCAGCGCGAGCCGGGCTCCGGGGCGAGGAATCAACTCGAGGAGCTTCAGTTCGCTCTCGCCGACGGCGATCGCGACCGGTTCGCGGTAGAAGCTCCGGTCCACCAGGCGGCCGTTCGGCAGATAATCGAGGACACGGGCGTAGCTCTCCACGGCATTCTCCCGACCGACCTCACTTGTGCTGCGCGACCACGTCGAGCAATTGAGCGATCTGGGCTTCCTCGAGGACCATCCGCTCCTTCGCGAACAGCAGGCGGATCTCTTCCGGGTACTGGGGCAGCATGTCGGCGATCTTGATCGCGAGCGGTACATCGACGAACGGGAGCTTCGTCAGCTCGGCGATCAGCTTGTGCGTCTGTTCGACCGTCAGTCGGGCGAACAGCTCCGCGTGCTGCTGGGCGAGCAGGGCCTCGCGCGGCAGCGGGCGGAGCGCGGCCTCCTCGGCGAGCATCTGTTTGACCGAGGCGAGCGGTAGGGGTTCCGGCATCAGTGTCCTCTCGTATCGGCCGGGGCAAGGTGGACCGGGTTGGCGATCAGCTGCTTGCGCTTGCCTCCATCCAGGAACTCGATGCGGTAGGCTCGACCGACCGCGGCCACGACCGTGCAGACACGGCCCTGGTAGCGAGGATGCGGCACGCCGTGGGCGTCCGACGGTTCGATCCGGACGACAACCTTCTGGCCGATTTCGAACTTGCGCAGGAACCGGGTCACCGGCGGAGAGCCCCGCTCGCGCACGTGCTTCGTGAACGTGCCACGGCTGCGTGATCGGAATCCCTTCGAACTCTTCACCATCTATGTGACCTCGACATCGTGAATCTCGAGCACGTCGAGCGATTCAACCTTCAGCGGGACCCCCAGGACCCCTGCCAGATTCGGATCGGTGCGCCCGCCATCTCCTTCCACCCATTCCTTGACATACGTGCCGGCTTCGGTTCGTAGTTGCACCGTGAACCGCCCGGCGTCCCCTTCCACGAGCTCCGCCTCGACGATCCGACGCGTGCGAACGCGGTCGGCTCGGCGGTGTGCGACGCGGGTGGGGGTGCGCTGGGCGATGGCGCGACCGCGGAAGAGCTTCAATGCCTCCTTAACCTTTGCCACATCCACGGCACCGACCACGATGACTCGGTAACTCTTCTCCGGAGAGGCCTCTTTCACGCGGATCACGTCGGCCCCCTCGGCAAGCGTAAGGTCGGACACCTCGACCCGTCCGGCCGCTTCCTGGGCGATCGCCGCAGCGATCGCCGCCGGATCGATCGTTCGGTGCCGGGGTCGTACGAGTTCCAGGACGAACGGCCGCCCTCGACCGAGCATGCGGGCATCGATATCCTCCCGGCCCATCCCATGGAAGCGACTCTCCTCGGCCTCGGAGGCCCGGATCGCCGGCGCCGCGACCAGTTCCTCGACGCTCTCGGAGTAGGTCTTCCCGGTCCCTTGGCAGCGATCGCATCCCCGGCCGTGGCACGCGCGGCACGGCCACCGCGTCTGCGGCAGGGTCCGATCGAGCTTCCGATACCGGCCTTGGAGGTACAGCGGTAGGACCGTGACCCCGACGCGACCCACTTCGAGGTCGGCGAGGAAGACGAGATCGGCCGGGCCGCTACCGCCGATGGCGCCGGTCCGCGCCTCGATCGCCTTGCCGAGCTCCCGGTTGAACGCCGCACGAGCGCTTTCGCCCCATCCGGTACCGACCGTCCTCCAGATCTCCTCCTCGCGTGCGAGGATCTCGGGTTCCCAGCGGGACCCACAGGTGAACCGGTGCCACTCGTAACCCGCTGAGGCCCGGACGATCCGTTCGACCCACACCGGGATACGGTCGAACGCCCCCGCGCAGAGCCGGCACGATGGACCCGACGCGAAGTCCACCCCTCCCAGCATCGAGGCGAGCCTCTCCGCGCGCTCGAGGTTCGTCAGGCCGTGACCCAAGCGGCCGAACAGGCGCCCGAAACAATCGGCACACAGCCCGAGGGCGACGGCCGACCGCGCGGCGGTCACCGCCTCCTCCGGGGGAGCGAACGGCACCGACGCTTCGATCACGACCGCGACGACCCCGGGACGCCACTAAAGCGTGACGCCGCACGGACGAGCGACGGTTATTGGCGTCGGTGCCCTGCGGCCCACGTCCCCATGCCCCTGATCACCGTGGAGGAGCTGACCCGGGCGATCGAGCGCACCCTCGTCGCCCAGGGGAAAATCATGCCCTCGGAGGCGCGCGCGACGGCCGAGATGGTGATGGCCTACTTCGGTAACGAGGATTCGGTGCTGGACAACACGCTCTCGAAGGAGGATCGGGACCGGTTCTACTGGCTCGAGGACGCCGGGCTGTTGACGAGCGAAGAAGAGGACGCGACCGTGTCCCGGGGACGGTCCTGGAGAATCCACTACTGGCTCATGCGGAAGGACCGGGTCCACGCTGCGACCGAGGCACGGGGATCGGCCGGAGCCCCCGAGGAATCGGTCTACGAATCGATCTCGGCCCAGTCCTGGAAGCGGTCCGGCCCCGAGTCGGAGCCGCCACCGAAGTAGAGCCCCCCTCCCGGGGCATCAGTGCTCCGGCGCAGGATACCGGAAGAAGCCCTCTCCGGTCTTTCGTCCGAGGCGACCGGCCGCGACCATCGATTTCAGGAGCGGGCAGACCCGGTACTTCGGGTCCCGGTAACCCTCCCAGAGCACATCCAGTATCGATACGGCGGTGTCGATCCCGACAAGATCGATCAGAGCGAAGGGGCCCATGGGGTGGTGGAATCCGAGCACGTAGGCGGTATCGATGTCCTCTGCGGTGGCGACCCCTTCGTAGAGCATCCACGCCGCCTCGTTCACCAGGACGGCCAGCGCGCGCGTCGTTACGAACCCCGGGGTGTCCTTCGAGAGGACCACCGTCTTCCCAAGGGCGAGGGCGAACTCCCGAGCGCGAGCCACCTCCTCCGGCCGGGTCCGCAGGCCCGGAATGATCTCGACGAGGGCCATCTGGAGGACCGGGTTGAAGAAGTGGATCCCGACCAGTCGCCCTGGGTCTTTCAGGTCCTGGCCGATCGACGTGATCGGAAGCGAGGAGGTGTTGGACCCTAGGAGCGCGTCGGGTGCGGCGCCGGCCTCGATCTCGCGGAAGATCTCCCGCTTCAGCGCGAGATTCTCGGGCGCCGCTTCGACGACGATGTCGGCCGAGCTGATCCGGCGCATCCCGATCGCTGGATCGATGCGCGCCGCGGCGGCCGCTGCGTCGGCGGCGGAGAGGTGGCCTTTGCGCACCTGATGCTCGAGCGCTCGCAGGGCGTTCGCCCGTCCGCGCTCCGCGAAGGCCTCGGTGGTATCCTCGAGGGTGACGAAGTAGCCGCGCAGCGCGCATTCCGCCGCGATCCCGCTCCCCATTATCCCGGCCCCCACCACGAACACTCGACGCCCGATCGACCGGCGCGGGTCGCTGGCGGCCGGAGGGGATCCTGGATCGCTCACGTGCGTTCCCCTACGATCGACGCGGGTGGGGAGGGGACGAGCTCCAAGAATTCACAGGCCCGGCAGCGCGGACCGCTCGCGGGCTCACCGCAAGAGCTGCAGCGATCGGGGGCGATGGCCGGCTCCCGGGTCCGAAGCAGGTCGGTGAGGCGTTCCTGAGTTCGCCGGAGCGCCTGGCGGGTCCCCGGAGTGGCCCCTTCCAGGCGCCAGAGAGCCTCCCGGAAGACGTTGCGGTGCGCCCGTCCCGCGTACGGGCACTCCCCATGGTCGAACGGCAGCTCGGCCAGGCGCGCGTAGAGGTACACTTCCCGTTCCGGGATCGCTGCAAGCGGCGCGATGCGGGGGACGAGCCCGGGCTGACGGCCCCGGTGGGGCGCCATCCGAGCCAATCGCTCGAGGTCCCCGCGGACGAGGTTCATCAGGATCGTCTGCGCGAGATCATCGAGGTTGAATCCGAGGACGAGCACGTCGGCTCCCGCGTCGCGGGCGCCTTGATTGAGCAGCCGGCGGCGCCAGACGCCGCAGAACGAGCAGGGCACCGTCCCGGGAAGCCGCTCGGCGGCCCGGTCGGTCGTCGTTCCGAGCTCCTCTTCGGCCCGCACGACCCGGTGCTCGACGCCGAGCCGTTCGGTCAGGGCGCGGGCCGCCTCGAGCGTGGCCGTTCGGTACCCGGCAACCCCCTCGTCCACGCTGATCGCGACCACGCGCACCGAAGGGCGCCGGAGAAAGTAGCGCTGCGAGAGCGCGAGCGCGGCCGCGGAGTCCTTTCCGCCGGAGAGAGCGACGGCGATCGTGCGGCCCGAGAATCGGGGAAGCTGTCGATGGATCTCCCGGCGGACGCGCTCCTCGACCCCTTCGATGAAGTGGCGCTCGCATGCGTGGGCTCCCGCATACGGCTGATCGATCACCGCCGAGATGTCGCACGAAGAGCACCGCACGCGGGGCGTATCCTTCCCG
>JAKAZU010000051.1 GCA_021826525.1 Thermoplasmata archaeon | reverse complement strand
CACGCCTCGACGGATCCCCCAGGAGGGCGCCTCCTCCAGCACGGAACGGTACGCCCCGCCCGAGGCGGAGAGCGGGCCCCACAGGTAGTGGGGGATGTGGAGGCGGAACTCGTCGAGGCCCGCGCGGGCGAGCTGCTGGAGCTTCGCCGCATTCGGTTCGTGCGTGTAGAGGTGAATGTTGTGCCCGCCCCCGAACTCGGATTTGAGGAGACGGACGTAGTGCTCGACGCGATCCACGACTCCGAGCGGATCGCCTCCCGTGATCCCGGTGCCCGCGGCGCCGATCGCGTGGGCCTCCGCGAGGACGTCCGCGTCGCACGTGATGCGGCGCTCGTTCGCGTACGCGACGTCCATCTGATTGCGATTCGGAGAGACCGGGCAGTAGAAGCAGCGGAACCGGCAGACCCCCGTGACGAAGAGCACCATCTTGCGCCCTTCGGCGCACTGCGCGCAGGCGGGGCTGAGGGCTCCTCGATAGCTCGAGGCCATCGGAAGCAGCTGCAGCTCGTCGGTCGCCATCGTCTCGGAGGAAGGCGCGGGCCGAGATTATTACCATTTCCCGAGGGGCCGGAGGGTCTCCCCGCGCTCCGGCGCCCCCGAGCTACGGGTGGCGAGGTAACTTGATGGACCAACGTCCCGACCGAGGGGCAGGTTCAAATCCCCCGCTCGACTGGGCGGCCCGATTCCAGGGGCACGATCGATGGAGATGCAACCCGGCCAGATGGCGTACGACCGCGCGAGCACCGTCTTCTCGCCGGATGGCCGATTGTTCCAGGTCGAGTACGCCCTGCAGGCGATCCAGATGGGGGGGACCGCCGTCGCGGTCACCTACGACACGGGCATCGTGTTCGTGGCGTACCGCAACCTGCCCGTCAGTAGCCTCGCCGAGGCGAGCTCGGTCGAGAAGAGCTTCGCCATCGACGCCGGGCTCGGCTGCGTCACGGCCGGTCTCATCGCCGACTCCCGCGTCCTCGTCGAGTTCCTGCGGGTCGAAGCCCAGCGCCACCGCATCGCCTACTCCGAGCCCGCCCCCTTCGCGATGCTCGGCCACTCCCTCGGCACGCTCCTCCAGCAGTTCACGCAGTTCGGCGGGACCCGGCCGTTCGCGGTCTCCCTGTTACTCGGCGGGTTCACCAACGGCCAGGCCGGACTGGTCGAGCTCGATCCGAGCGGCGCCACGATCGGTTGGAAGGCCTATGCGATCGGTCGCAACCGCCGCGCGGTCGCCGACTACCTCGAGGAGAAGATCGGGGAGCACCGGGATGAAGCCATGGCGTTCGAGCTCGCGGTGAAGGCCGTGGCCGAAGGTTCCCCGTCCCCGTTCCCTCCCGAGGCGCTCGACGTCGCCATCCTCGAGCCGGAGTCGGAATTGCGCCGGCTCACGCCAGCCGAGATCGCCAAACGCGTCCAGGGCCTGCCGTTCATCGGCACGCCGGAGCGCAAGGCGAACGGGCGCTGAATGAGATCCCCAGCGCGGCTCGCATCTTGAAGGCCCGGCACCGGCCAGCTCGGGGGCCCATGGCGTCTCGCGCATCGGCTTCGGTGCTCGAAGTGGGCGCTCTCCTCGGCTACGATCGCGCGCTGTTCGACGCATTCGTCCGCCGGATCCGCCGCCTTCCGAAGAAGGTTACGCACCGGGACCTCGGGATCGGTCACGGCTCGATGATCGCGACCCTCACCCACATCCTGAACGTCCAGGAGTCCTGGCTCCTGTACATCGTCCCCCGCCGCCAGCGAGCGATCGACGCCCTGTGGCAGGATCCCACGCGCAAGCCGAAGGACTGGAAGGAGTTCGACGCCTACGCCGCGCGCGTCTGGGACGGGATCGAGGCGCGCCTGGCGACGCTCACGGACCCGGAGCTCGACCGCCGAGTGAAGGCGTTCTGGATGCCGGGCCGCTACACCGTGCGCGATGCGGTCCTCCAGATCTCCTTCGAAGAGGCCCACCACATCGGCGAGCTCATCGGGGCGATGTGGCGGCTGAACATCGCCCCGCCCACGATGACGTGGATCGAGCTGCGGCCCGGCTCCCGGAACCCGAAGCGTCCCCGCACGTAGGCGTTCGGCTCACCGATCGGCGCGATCGAACTCTTCGCGCAGGCGGATCCGCCGCCGGGTCCGGTGGTACGTCACGGCGAACCGGTGGGCCTCATCGCGGACCGCCCGCAATAGGAGCATCGGCGGGGAGTTCGGGTTGGGACGCCGCGGCTCCGCGCGGTCCGGCTCGTAGATCTCCTCCTCCCGCTTGGCGAGGCCGATCGTCGGGATCTGCTCCGCGAGTCCGAGCGCGGCGAGCGAGCTGAGCGCGCTCCCGAGCTGCCCGCGCCCGCCATCGATGAGGAGGAGGTCCGGCAGGATCTCCTGCTCGGCCACGCGTCGGAGGAAGCGCCGGCGCACGACCTCGGCGACCATCGCAAAATCGTTCGTTCCCTCCACGGACCGGATGCGGAAGCGCCGGTACTCCGACTTCTTCGGCGCGCCCCGCTCGAAGACGACGAGCGATCCCACCGCATTCGATCCTTGGAAGATCGAGATGTCGATCCCCTCGATGCGGTTCGGGATCGTGGGCAGCTCGAGCAGGCTCTGCAGCGCGAGGAGGACCTCGCGCGGCGCGGGGCGCGCCACCACCTGATCGACGCTCGCCCGCGCGAGGCGCTCCGCGAGCCTCCCGAGGGAGGCATGCCGGCCCGTGGGATGGAACTGGACCTCGATGCCCCGGCTCGCGAACAGCTCGTCCACGGTCGCGTCGATGCCGGCCGGCCTCGGACCGTGGACGTAGATGCGGTGCGGGAGCTCGAGACGGCCGCCGTAGTACTGCGCCAGGAACTGGCGCAGGGTCTCGCCCGGATCGGGCAGATCGTCCGCCGGGATCTCGAGAAGGTGCGGCTCGGTGCCGCGAACCTCGCCGTCCACGACGTGCAACAGGCCGACGGCGACCCGGAGCGTGGCGGGGTCTTGGGAGAACGCGAGGGCGAGGACGTCCGCGCGTCCCGTCCCCGGGCCGATCACGCTCTGCCGTTCGCCGAGCGCGCCGAGGCCCGCGAGCGCGTCCCGCAGGAGCGCCGCCCGCTCGAACTCCTGGCGGTCGGCGGCGGCGCGCATCTCTCCTTCGATGGTTGGTCCCACGGGCTCTCCCCGGCCCCGGAGGATCTCTCCGACCCGGTCGAGCGTGGCTCGATACTCGGCCGGTCCGATCGCTCCGATGCACGGGGCGCTGCAGACCTGGAGGTGGTAGTACAGGCAGGCCTCCTTCGGGAGGCGGGCGCAGCGCCGGAGGCGGAAGGTGTCGGCGAGCAGGTGTTGGACGCTGCGCGCTTCGCGGGCGCTCGTGTACGGTCCGAACAGGATCGACCGACCATCCCGGCGCGGCCGACGCACGATCAACAGGCGAGGGAACTCCTCGCGGGTGGAGATCGAGAGGTACGGGAAGCTCTTGTCGTCCTTGAGCAGCGTGTTCATCGGAGGCTGGTACTGCTTGACCAGGTTGGCCTCGAGCAGGAGCGCCTCGCGCTCGCTCGAGGTGGGAACGAACTCCACGCTCGCACTCTGGGCGAGGATCGTGCCGTCCTTCTCGATCTTGGCGCGGAGATGGTCGAGCACCCGACGGCGCAGGCTGCGGGCCTTCCCCACGTAGACCACCGCCCCCCGCGCCGACCGGAAGAGGTAGACGCCCGGAGCGTCCGGACCCCGGCGGAACCCGTCTCCGCTCGCGACCGCGAGCTCGCTCGCGGGGACGAAGGAGCGGGGGTCGCCCGGGGCCCCCGTCATGCCCGCGCAACCGGGAGCCGTGGAGCGGCCCGTCGGCCCAGGAGAGGCTTGAGAAAGTGTCCGGTATGGGACGCCGCGACCGCGACGATCGCCTCGGGGGGCCCTTGGGCGACGACACGGCCTCCGGCGTTGCCGCCTTCGGGACCGAGGTCGATGATCCAATCGGCGGCCTTGAGAACGTCCAGGTGGTGCTCGATCACGACCACCGTGTTCCCGCCTCCGCGCAACCGGAACAGCACATCGAGCAGACGCTCGACGTCCGCGAAATGCAAGCCCGTCGTCGGTTCGTCCAGAAGATAGAGCGTCCGGCCCGTGGGAGGCTTCGCGAGCTCGAAGGCGATCTTGATCCGCTGGGCCTCTCCTCCGGAAAGGGTCGTCGAGCTCTGGCCCAGCGAGACGTAGCCGAGGCCCACGTCGGAGAGGAGCGCGAGGCGTCCGGCGATCCGGCGGTGGGTGGAGAAGAACGCCGCCGCCTCATCGACCGTCATCTCGAGGACGTCGGCGATCGACTTTCCCTTGAACTTCACTTCGAGCGTTTCCGAATTGAACCGTCGGCCGTGGCATTCTTCGCATGCGACGTAGACCGCGGGGAGGAAGTGCATCTCGTAGCGCAGGACCCCGTCGCCCTCGCACGCTTCGCAGCGGCCGCCGGCGACGTTGAAGCTGAAACGTCCCGGCGCGAAACCGCGCGCCTTCGCGTCGGGCAGACCGGCGAACAATTCGCGGATCGGGGTCCAGACGCCCGTGTACGTGGCCGGGTTGCTCCGCGGGGTGCGGCCGATCGGGGCCTGGTCGATGAGAAGGACCCGGTCGATGGCATCGATCCCCTCGATGAAATCGTGCTTGCCGGGCGACTCCCGGCCGAGCCCGAGGTGGCGCCGGACGGCCTTGTACAATATTTCCTGTACCGCGGTCGATTTCCCGCTGCCCGAGACCCCGGAGAAGGCGACGAGGAGACCGAGCGGGATGCGGATCGGGTCGCCCTTGAGATTGTTCTCGTGGGGGCCATGGATCGTGAGCCACCGCTCCGTCGGGGCCGGGCGCTTCTCGGGGACCGCGATGCTCCGACGACCCGCGAGGAAGTCCGCCGTGGCCGACCGCGGGGTGTTGCCGATGCCGGAGGGGATGCCCGAGTAGAGGACCTCTCCGCCGTGCACCCCCGCGCCGGGGCCCAGATCGACCAGCCAGTCGGCTTCGCGCATCGTCATCTCGTCGTGCTCGACGACGAGGAGGGTATTGCCGAGATCCCGGAGCGTCTTGAGGGTCGCCAGGAGCCGGGCGTGGTCCCGCGGGTGAAGGCCGATCGACGGCTCGTCCAGGATGTACAGCACTCCGACGAGCCCCGAGCCGATCTGAGTGGCGAGGGCGATGCGCTCGGCCTCTCCGCCGGAGAGCGTAGCGCTCGCGCGGTCGAGCGAGAGATAGGCCAGGCCCACGTTCTGCAGGAACCCGAGTCGCGCGCGGACCTCCTTGACGACCTGGCCGACGATCTGCTCGTCGTGATCCGTCAACGTCAGGGTCCGGAACATCGGGACGAGCTCGCCGACGGTCATCCCGACGATCTCCGAAATCGATTTTCCGAGGACCGTGACCGCGAGGCTCTCCGGTTTGAGACGCCGACCCTCGCACTTGCGGCATGGGTGGAACGTCATGAAGCCGAGATAGTACTCCTTGGCGCCCTCGCTCTTGGTCGACTTCCACCGGCGTTCGACCGCCGGAACGAGGCCCTCCCGCAGCCAGCCTCCGAGCCACCAGTGGGACGCCCGACCCGCACCGACATCGGGCCCCCGCTCGGTCCCGTACATGAGGGCCTGCCAGCCTTTCTCGTCGAGCTCCCGCACCGGTCGGCGCGGCTCGTAGCCGAAC
>JAKAZU010000012.1 GCA_021826525.1 Thermoplasmata archaeon | reverse complement strand
TCCTCGCGCGGATGTCCCGAGGCCTTGTCGGACTCTTCCCGCAGTTTCGATCGCTCCGAGTCCTCCGCGCATGGTCGGGGTACTACGACGATACTCCGGATGGGTTCCCCGTGATCGGCACGGATGCGCGCCTTCCCGGATTCGTGCACGCGAACGGGTTCGGGGGGCACGGGTTCATGCTCGCCCCGGCCTCGGCCCAGCGCGTCGCCCGCGCCGTCCTGGGAGAACCCTCCGATCTCGATCCCCACCTCTTCGGCCCCCAGCGCTTCTCTGAACCGGGCCGCGCGCTCCCCACCGAACGGCTCCAGCTCGGGTAAACCGGCCTTCTCCGGCCATCGAAGGGTCCCTCGCCCCCCTCCGCGTCGGGGTCGAGACCCTTTTAGTCAGAACTTCATCGCGCGAGTGTGATCGGTCAGTTCCCCTGGGACCCGTTCCCGCATGGGATCCCGCTGCCCAAAGGCCCCGATCCGTTGCCCGCACTCGCCTACGAAGCCGCGGTGAAAGCGGCCGACGCCTACCACGGCGTGCGCGACGCTCTCCAGATCGAAGGGGACACGATGCGGGTAGGGAACCGGTTCGTCCCCCTCGGGTACTACCAGGACATCGCGTTCATCGCCTGCGGCTCGGCGGCCGGATCGATGGCGATCGCAGCGCTCGATTCCCTCCACGATCGCCTCACGATGGGTTTCACCGTCGGTCCCACCCCCATCCCTCCCGAAGTTCCGTTCCTGCACATCTCTCTCCCCCTCGGAGGCCCGGGCATGCCCCGCGCCGAGGAAGCAGCCCGTGGAGCGCTCGAAGTTGCCGAGAGCCTGGGCGAGCATCGGTTGCTCCTCCTGCTCCTCTCGCCCGGGACGATCGCGGCGCTCGCGCTCCCACCTCCGGGCATGTCCGCCGAGGAGTTCGGCCGATTTCTGACGAACGCGCACGGGCGAGGAGCAAGCGGGCGAGAGGTCGGTCTGCTGGCGCGGGTCCTCGCCCGGGGTCCCGTCGGAGGCCGCCTCGGGGCGGCGGTCCAGAAGGCCGACATCGCGACGTTCATCGTCGATCACGGGGATGGCGCCACGCTGCTCGGAGGCGGACCGGTCCATCCCATCGCTCCGCGCGAACGCGAGGAGGCGCGCTCGGTACTCCAGCGCCTCGACCTGCAGAGCGCCCTGCCGTCGGCCGTGATCGCGGAGCTCGCGCCCGGAGGCGGCCCGGCGCGGTCCGGAGAGCCTCCGCGACATCGCCCCGTGCGCGTCGCGGGACCGAACGATGCGCTCCGAGCTGCCGGGGACGTCATCTTCGACAAGAAGTGGCGCAGCCGTCTCGCGATGCTCCAGATCGAGGGCCCTCCCGAGCTCGCCGCCGACCGGTTCCTCGAGCGATTCGAGGCCATCGTCGCGCGGGAGGCCGATCTCGAGCTCGATCACAGCCAGGGGATCGGCGCGTTCGCGATGACGACGCTCGGACTTCCTGAAGGGGCTGACGAGGGCCCGGCTCTCGCTCGCTTTCTCCACCGGGCGCAGGAAAGGATGCGGCGACCGGAGATGAGCATCGCTCTCCTGCGGACGGCCGGGACGATCGGGGACGAGGAGTATCCGCCCGGAGCCGTGGTCGGACGGCCGACCGATCCGCAGGCCAAGGTCCCCGTCGGGCGCGCCCGAGCGATCCCCATGCAGTCCGGGGTCACGGACGTCGGCTGTCTCGCGATCGCACTTCTCGGTAAGCCATCGGCGACCTAGAGCTTGAGATGACGGAAGAGACCTCGGCGGTCTCCCGCGGCCCGCCGACCTCGTACGGCCGCCTGTTCGCCGATCGGAGCTTCCTCGCGTTCTTCCTCTCCTACGTCTTCGGCGATGCGGGATATGCCGTATACGCGGTCGCGATCCCGTGGCTCGCCTACACGACCACCCACCAGGTCACGGTCGTCGGAGCCGTCGTCGGTATCGAGTTTGGGGTCTACGCCCTCGCCTTCCTCGTCGGCCCGTACATCGACCGCGTCCACAATCTCCGGCTCGTGCTCATCGTCGGCTACCCGCTGCAGGCGGCTGGAGCGGCGACCCTCGGGTTCGCCGCCGAAGCTGGGGTCCTGACGATCCCGCTCCTCCTGGGGCTTGTCGTGCTCATCTCGAGCGTTTGGGACTTCACCTGGACGGCCTCCAACGCCGTGCCTCCCGAGCTCGTCGACGCCCCGACGCTCTTCCGTGCGAGCGGGGTCATGAACGCCGGGGCCGGCGGCGGCCAGATCGCGGGGTACGCGGCTGGGTCGGCCCTGCTCCTCCTCGTCGGCCCATCCTACGCGGCGTTCCTGTACGCCGCCCTCAACGTCGCGGCCGGGATCTCGGCGCTCGGTGTGGATGTTCCGCGCGTCGTCCGTGCGATCCGTTCGGTGGGGACCGAGTTCCGGGCCGGGTGGCGATACCTGTTCGGGGGGCCCCATCGCACGCTCCTCCAACTCTCGGTGTACTCTGCCTTCCAGTCGTTCTTCACGGCGGCGCCGGCGATCCTCTTGCCCGTCCTGGCGAGCGAGCGGTTCGCGGTGCCGGCCGCGGCCTACGGCGTGATGTTCACCGCCTTCGCGATCGGAGGCGGGCTCGGGGTCCTCGCGTTGGGGCAGACGAACCCTCGTCGGTGGCTCGGGATCGTGCTTGGGATCGGGCCGGTGGCCGAGGGCCTCTTGCTCGTCGGCGCGATCTATGCCGCGCCGCAGTTGCTCGCCAGCGCGTTCGGCTGGTTCGCCGTGGGCGCGATCGACGGGATCTTCTTCGCCACCTGGCTGGTCTACCTTCAAGCGACGGCTCCGCGCGAGCTCGTCGCGCGGACCATCACCAATTCCTACGTCTTCCGCGGAAGCTCGCGCGCGGTAGGAGCGATCGTGATAGGGTTCCTGATCGCGGCGGTGCCCCTCGCGTGGGTCGGCGCGATGATCGGCGTGTTCATGGTCCTCGTCGGGGCCGCCGGGTTGCTGGCGCTGCCCGTGATCCGACGCTTGCGATTCTAGGTCGCCGGCCCCGGCTCGGGCGGAACGGCCGGCACCTCTTCGAAGTGGCGCTTGAGGGCCATGTACTCCTCGAAGGAGATCTGGCGCCGGGCCCGCACGGCTCCGGCCTGCCGCAACGACTCGATATGGTACTCCCGCAAGAGATCGGGTACCTCCCGTGGCGTCGCGGGTCCCACGGGGGTCGCGGGGATTGCCGGGCCCGCCGGTCGCGAGCGGGCGGCCGGAGCGGCCGCAGGTCTCGGAGGCGCCGTTGCGAGGTGCGCCTTCAGTAGCTCATACTCTCGAGGCGAGAGGTCGCCCTCTCCACGCAGGAGCTCGAGGAGCTCCGGTTGTCGGGGACGATACGTCTCGACAAGCTCGGCCAGATCGCGGTCCTCGTGGGTCGCCGCGGCCGGGGAGCCTACGAGTTCGGAGAGCTCCTCTCGAAGATGGGCGAGCGCGGTCGCCAGGTCCTCGGGATCGGTGGTGGTCTCTTGCGGGTCGACCTCGAAGCGCACGCTGAGCCGCACGGTCCCATCGGCGGGGGGACCCAGCGGCTGCTCGACGGAGAGCTCGATCTCCCTCCGCTTGGGCGTCATCTCCTTCGGAGGGGAGCGCGCGGACAAAACGTACGCGCGGGAGCGGTCGGCCGGTAGACGGTGCCCATGGGTGCCGTTCGTCCACTCGATTACCTGAGGCCAGCTAATTCCATACGGTAACTATAAGAGCGGTCCGGCGCTCGGTGTTCTAGTGACCTCCATGCAAGCCGATCGTTCCCGTCGAACCACGCGCTCCGAAGCTCCGGCCGACGCCTCCTGCGACTCCGCGGCGATGCAGGGGCGCCATCTGTGCCCAGTGCTGGCTTCGGTCGGTGTGATCGGGACCGAGTGGCGCCTCGCGATCATCCACCGCTTGCTCGAGGGGCCTCAGCGGTTCAGCGAGATCCTCAAGTCCAATGCCCGCCTCAACGCGAAGACCCTCAGCGCGACCCTGAAGTACCTCGAGAACCAAGGCGTCGTGCAGCGCCATGTGATCAGCACGCGACCGTTCTCGGTGACGTATTCCCTGACGGAGATGGGAATGGGCTTGGCCCCGGTAGCTCGCGAACTGCGGGCCTGGGGAGAACGCTGGCTCGTGCCTCGTGCGACCCCGTCGACCCGGCCGGGAACGAATCCGCGTCGGACGCCCGCGATCCAGGGCGAGCTCCCGCGGATCGTGCTCGCCGACACCGAGGGCCACCGGACCCGATAGTCGAAACGGTCTCTCGGGGAAGCGTTGCGCCCCCCCTCCGTTCCCGCTTGAAATACCCCGGGACCCCCTGGAGGTAGTGCAACCACCCCGAACGACCCCCTCAACATCGCTCCCAGGAGACGGCACCGCGTCTCGAGCGTGCGAGGGGGTCGTTCAAACCCTTGCGCGCGGGCTGCGCGTTCGTTTGTTTTGTTAATAAAACAGTGTATAAACGATCGGGCCGATGCTTCCTCCATGTCGGCTTCCGCGCCGGTCCGAGAAGCTCGCGGATTCTCCTCGGCGAAACGAGAGATCGTCCTCTACCTCAAGCGCACGCCGGACGCATCGCTCGCAGAGATCGCGCGCGCATCGGATATCTCGAAGGCCGCCGCGCTCGGCCACCTGCAGGAACTCGAGACCGAGCGCTGGATCGAGCGTAGCTACCGGCGCGGCTCGGTCGGCCGACCGGCCGTCTGCTTTCGGCTCGCGGAAGGTTCCGACGGACTCTTCCCGCAGGGCTACGGAGAGATGTCGCGCTGCGCGCTCGCCTTCATCGAGCGACGGCTCGGCCGCCCGGCGGTCGTAGAGCTCCTGCAGGAACGCGCGCGCGAGGTGGCCGACCTGAACCGTGCGCGCCTCGCGTCCGGAGATCTGCGGGCGCGCGTCTCCGAACTCGCTCGGATCCGCACCGAAGGCGGCTACATGGCCGAGCTCGGCGCGCGACGTCGGGATGCGATCGAGATGCGCGAGCACAACTGTCCGATCCTCACCGTCGCGCAGGAGTATCCCGAAGCGTGCGACGCCGAGCGCCGAATGTTCGAGTCGTTGCTGCACGCGCGCATCGAGGTCTCTCACCGGGTCGTGGCGGGCGATCCGGTCTGCCGCTTCTGGATCCGGGATGCATCGGCGGACCGATGACGACCGCGGCACGCATGGTCGCCCCCGTGACCGTACTTCCCTGCGCGCACTAGCCGGGCGTCGAACCATCGTTCACCGTTCGGCGGGACCGCACGATTGACCCCTCCGGGCGCGTGCGTCGCTTTGCTGCATGAACGGATCCCCTCCCTCGAACGCAGGTCCCCGCTCCCTCCCCCTGGAAGCCGATTCCTCGCCGACGTGGATCGATCCGACGACCCCCGCTTCGCACCGGCTGCGCCGCAGGCACTGCCTTGCCAACCCGCCCGTGCCTACCGTGGATCGCTCGCCTGACCGAACGTAACCGGAACGCGCGAATCGACCACTCGCCTCCGGCTATGGCGAGCCCCGGCCCGGCCGGATCCACGACAACCCCCATCGAGACTGCAGCGCTCACCGCGACGTCCGCCCGAGCGTTCGCGGAACCCCTCGTGCGGGCCACCGCTTTGGAGAGTCCATGAATCCCATAGGGATGCCCAGAGAACCACTTCCCGCCGAACCCGTTCGAAGCCGAACACGACAAGACCGCCTTCGCGCGGAGCCTCCGGTTGCACCAGGCTCGAGGTCCCCATGACCGTGGATCGGTCAATCGTCACCCTCCGATGCACCGGGCCCCCAGAGATCCGAGCGCGACTCTACCAGAACCTCGCACGCGCGATCGTGACCGCTTCGGATCCCGCCGGTGCGGTCTTCGAACAGCGGATCGCGGGCGCTCCTCCGCAGATCACGATCCGTCCGAGCTCCCTTCGGTCGCTTGTGTACGGGGCCGGCGCGGCCCGGGCGAGCACACGAGAGTCGGCCGCTCCCGCCCCGTTCGATCCGCCGCCGGACTGGCGCGAACGCTCCGGGGTGCTGCGGGTGTCGCCGTCCCGTTCCAAGGCGGGAGATCGACCTCCGCCCGAAGTTCCCGCCGGGGCGGTCGTGTTGCAGCCCGCGGACGGAGCGTGGGCGGGGGTCCAGACGTACTGGCTACGCGCTCCGGAAGGCGCCCTGTGGATCGCACGTCGCTTTCGCGTTGCGACTCCGGACCGCTCCACCCTCGAGCCGGCGTATCGGGCCACGGGCCTTGCCCTCGCCCGGCAGTGGGCCGACGCCCTCGATCGTCCCTGCCACCCGCACGCGCTCTCTCGATTCCGCTCCCGGCGCGAATGGAGACGGCGAACCGTAGGTGCTCTCCCCCGTTCCGCGTGGATCCTATGCACGCCGTACCCCCTCGCACCCAGCCCGGAGCTACCTCCACCGGCTCGTCGCGCGCGCTCCTTCCCCTGGGAACGAGGGCACCTCTGCGCCTTCGGGGCCTCCGGGGCGGGGAAGACCACCTTCTTGGCCGAGGTCGCCGCATCGGCGATCCGTCGAGGTCGCTCGGTGGTAGCACTCGACCTGCATGGGGACCTTTCGGTCGCGATCGTCTCCCGCCTCAGCCTCCCCGAGCGGGATCGGGTCGTTGCCGTCGACGTCACCCAGCGTCCCGTGCCGGGGATCGACATTCTCGCACGCGGTCCGCGCGAAGGCGACGATCGATCTGCGGCCCACCTAGTGGCCGCGCTGAAGCGGCTCACGCCCGACGGAGAGGCGATGTACTGGGGGTTCCGCCTCGAGCGGATCTTCGACACGTTCGTTCGGCTCGCGCAGGAGCAATCGGGCTCGCTCATCGACCTCTCCGACCTCTTGTCCAATCCGGACCGGAGGGAGGCCGCGCGACTGGCCACTCAACGACCCGAACTCGCAGGCTTCCTCGAGGAACTCGGTCCTCTGCTCAAGCGACAGCCGGACTTTCTGTGGTCGGCCGCGACCCGCCTCTCCAAGATCACGCTGGTGCCCGAATTGCGCGAGCTCCTCGCACCGTCGGACCATGCGGTGTCGATCCCCTCGGTCCTCGCCGCCCGTCGTTCGTTGTTGGTTCGGCTCTCCTTCGCCCAGCTCGGCCCCGAAGCCGCGGCTCTCGCCGGCACCCTTCTGCTCGCGCGGATCTATCTGGGGATCGCCGCCCGATCGCCGGGCGACGGCACAGGTGCTCCCGTGCTCCTGCTGCTGGATGAAGCCCAGGGGTTCTCGCCGCCGCTCCTGGCCGAGGTTCTCACCGAGGGCCGCAAGTTCGGCGTCCGCGCCATCGTCTCGACCCAGTTCCCCTCTCGGCTGGGTCGGGAAGCGCGCGAGGCCGCCACCGGCGCGGTCGGAACGCACCTGAGCTTCCGGGTCCCGCGCTCGGGAGCGGTCGGCACGGCGCGCTGGCTCGGCCTATCGAGCCGCGACGCTCCGGAGCAGCTCGCGACACTTCCGATCGGGGAGGCCATCGCGGTCGACTCTGGGACGGGTCGGGCGGGATCGACCTTGCTCGTCGCGAACCCGCCCGAACCGGACCCGTCGGCCTGGTTGGAGACTGTCCGCCGGACTCAGCGGACGTACGGCGTCTCTTTCGACACGACCCAGTCTACCCCTCGGGGTCCCGATCTGGCCAGCGAGCGATTGCTACTCGCGGTGCTCGGGGCGTCGGAACAAGGCCGTCCGCTTCCACCCGAAGGGGTGGTCGGGCGGGCACTCGAGCTTCCTGGCAGCTCTCCCGACGCGGCCCAGCTCCTGGACCGCTGGAGGCAGATCGAGCGGTGGAAGTGGATCGAGCGGACCGAGGAGGGCTGCCGGCTCACTCCGAGCGGCGAACGCATCCTCGGTCTCGGGGCCCCCACCGGAGCGGTCCGGGAATCCGCGGAGCACCGCGCCCTCCTCCTCGCGGCGTTCCGTATCTTCGCCCGCAAGGGTCACCGTCTGGAGATCGTCCGCCAGGGTCGTTTCGACACGACACTGCCGGACGCGCGCCTTCGTCTCCTCGCGGATCCCCTCCCGCGTCGTCCCCCAAGCGAGCTCGCGGTAGCGATCGATCGCGCACGCACGGAATGGGCGTGGCGATTCTTTCACGGAAAGAACGTTCACGTAGAGGCGGAAGTATCGGGTGCGCTCCGTCGGGAACGAATACGGTACGGACTTCGCAAGGCGGCTCGCCACGACGCCTTCGCGCTGTTCCTGGTCTCCGATGCCCTCCGGGCGCGGCGGGTGCGCGCGGTGCTTCGGGAGGAGGGGGCGGGGATCGACCGTGCTCAAGTGTGGACCCTGGCCGGTTGCGCGGTGCGATCGGGGAGCGACAATCGATAGATGGGACTGCTCCCTGGGAGTGGCGATGCGTGCGTTCGTCGCCATCGACCTTCCCTCGACCGCCCCGATCCCCACGAGCGGGCGGGCGATCCCGCCGTCGGATCACCTCACGTTGCGCTTTTTCGCGGATCTGCCCGCCGCGTCGGTCCCTGCGGTCGTCGATGCCCTATCGGAGGTGGCTCGGGGGTCGGCACCGTTCTCGATCACGATCGAAGGGATCGGGGCGTTCCCCTCCCCGCGCGACCCAAAGGTAGTCTGGCGCGGGATCACGGATGGTCGGGAGGCCCTCATCGACCTCGTCGCCCATCTCGATCGCCGCCTCTCTCGGGTCGGGTTCCCCTCGGAGGACCGACCGTTCGTCCCGCATCTCACCTGGTTCCGGGTCCGCTCGGATGCCGAACGTGCCGTCGCCCGTGAGGTGTTGGCCAGCGGTGGGGGACCGGGCCCGCTCTCCGTTTTCGTCCGTGCGATCGCGCTCAAGGAAAGCACGCTCACCCGAGACGGGCCCATCCACCGCACGATCGCGAGCGCGGAGCTGGGAAGCCCCTCCGAACTCGCCTGAGGCCGGTCCCCCCGCGCGGTCCTCACGTTTCATCGCCCGTGCGGTAGCTCCGGGAGATGGACCCCATCGTCCTCCCACGCGGCATGCTGCCGCTCCTGGGAGGTGCTCTGATCGGCGGGGGCGCCGTGGCCGCGACCGGAATTCTCTGGCGCGCACGACCCCACCGGGGCGGGCACGCCCGCGAGCTCGAGCGGCTGGTCCGGGGCCGTCAGTCCGTCCTCGATGCCCTCGCGCGATATGGCCCCCTCGACTTCGCGGCCTTGCGCGATGGTCTTCGACCCTCGCCGGGGCCGGAACGGCTCGCGGACTGGTTGGGATCGATGGTCGCCGACGGCAGCCTGCACGCGACGCTGGATCGGGAAGGGCGGGCCGTGTTCATCGAGTGCACGGAGCCACTACCACGGGTAACGATCGACCCCGCGCGGGCTCGACCGCGGGTCGATCTTCGCGCGGAGCTGTACCTCGAGGAGCCCCCGGGCGGAGGGTGTGGAGAGGGGCGCTAGCTCGGATCTCGGCCGACTAGGTCGTAGTACCGGTACGCCGACTCGCCGGCACCGAAACAGTAGCGAATGGTCGTGAACGGGGACTTGAGCGTGGTCGCCGCCTCTCGAACCTCCTCCGTCGACCGGCCCTGGTGGAGCAGCATCTCGAACAGTTCGGCCACACGAACCATCTCCTTCTCGGTCATTCCCACGCGCGTGAGCTCGGGCGTGCCGAGGCGGATCCCCTGTGGATGCTTCGGGCTCGCGTCGCCCGGAAGCAGATTCTTGTTCGTGATGATGCCGGCGTCCGCGAGCCGATGCGCGACCGTCTCTCCTCCGCCTTCGCGCGCGACCCGGACCGCGATCGTGTGGGAGCGCGTGAACCCGAGCTTCGGAGCGAGGACCTCGAAGCCCCGCTCGTAGAGCGCCTGCGCGAGCGCCTGGGCGTTGGCGATCGTCTGCCGCGCGTAGTCGCGGCCGAACTCGATGTGCTCGGCGAGGCTGACCGCGAGGGCCGCCATGGTATGGAGGTGGTGGTTGCTCGTGACGCCGGGGAACGCGGCGGATTGCAGGCGCCGGACCGTCTCCTCATCAGGGGCCCCCCCAAGGAGGATCCCGTGCTGGGGGCCGGGGAGCGTCTTGTGGGTCGAGGCGGAGATGACCGTGGCCCCCTCGCGGAGCGGGTCTTGGAACTGCCCGCCGGCGATCAGACCGAGTACGTGGGCCGCGTCGTACCAGCCCTTCGCGCCGATCTCCTCGAGCGTGCTCCGAAGCTCCTCGATCGGCTGTGGGAACAGGAACACCGAGAGTCCGAACAGACAGAGCTTCGGCCGAACGGCCTTGAGGATCTCGCGCGTCTTCGCGACGTCGATCGTCATGCGCTCTTCATCCCAGGCGTAGTAGACCGGTTTGACCCCCCGGAGCCCGAACGCGCCGAACGACGCGCTCGAGATGTGCGCCCCGTTCGCGAGCCGGTTCGTTCCGACCAGATCGCCCGGCTCGGCGAGTGCCTTCAGGACGGCGAGGTTCGCGACCGTGCCCGAGATGGGACGGACGTCGGCGAACGAGCACCGGAAGAGGCGGCGCGCGAGGTCGAGGCAGACGTTCTCGACCCGGTCGACGTCCTCGTTCCCCTCGTAGTAGCGCTCCCCGGGCAATCCTTCCGCGTACCGGGAGTGAAAGTCGCTGATCAGGAGCTCCTTCGCATACGGCGACAATAGGTTCTCGCTCGCGATGAGCGGGATCGCCGCCTCGAAGCGGGCGGAGTGATGGCGGACGGTCTGCCGGATCTGTTGCACGACCCCGGCCATCTCTCCCGGAGTCGGCGCGGCAGTCCCCCCCACCCCTCCTTTTCCACTGGAACCGGTCACGGCCTCCGCTGCTCCCCGCGGGGCGCACGGGCCCCACGTTCCGCTCCCGTTACACCCCCACCCATATATTCGCCAACCCCGTGGACCCACGCGGATGGCGGCCCCGATAGCTCCCGAGCCCGCCGTACCCTGGCCTACTCACCGACGATTCTACATCGAGTACCGATACCTCGACGTTCTCGAGCACCTCAATCACGCCGCGTACTTCGGGTTCATGGAGACGCTGCGTTGCGAGTACTACCTGCCGCTCGTCTCGAACTCTCCTCCTCACCTCCCTCCCTCTCAACTCGACATCATCATCGCAGAAGCCTCCTGCAGATACTTCGCACCGGTCCTCTACGGAGAGGAGATCCTTGGAGAGGTTACGGTCGCTCGACCGCTCGGGCGAACGAGCTTCGTTCTTCTGTACCGGTTTTCCCGGAAGGGAGGGAAGGAAGTCGTCGCCCGTGGTCGTTCGGTCGTCGTCTGTTACGACTACGCCAAAGGGGAGAAGAAAGCGATCCCCGAGGATCGCCGGCGCGCGATGGAGCGCCACGCGGTCGACCCCGCGAGCGAAGGCTGGTAGGCCTCCGCTCGGCGGGACGTGCCAGGAATCTCCAATGGAAAGAGGGGGGTGGGGGTGCTGTACTGCACGCGAGGGTGGGCGTGCTAGGCCGATAAGATGGCCGCCCGGAGAAGGGGTGCGTTGATCTTGCGCGCTCCTCAGCCCCGTCGCCCCACCAGCGTCGACGGGTCACGGTAAGGCTGCTCCCGTCAGGACCTGACCCGGTGCCCGTGATGGATAACCGCTAGATCGCTCCTCCGAGCGTTCATCGCAGTGCCCGCGGCCCAGTGGAACAGAGCGTCGACGAAGCAACGCAAGACGTACTCCTCCCCCAAACGTCGCTCCTACCTGTCACCCCCGCTAAGGACGGTTTCGGTGTACAAGGGGACGCCCAACCCCCCGGTCAAGCCTAGCGGGGAACCAACCTCGTCACCGTATTTAGCCTGGGTCCCGGGGAGGAGGGAGCCGCCGGCTCGCACCGGCCCGCCGAGCGCGGTCGAAACGACAGGTAAATAGTGCGGCCTCCCTCGCGCAGGTCGTGGATACCGAGGAGCGGGTCGAGCGCATCGGCCGGCGGGCCCAGGAAGTGCTCACCCCGGAGGAGCTACGCGCCCTCGTCGCCACGAACGACCGGCCGCGGGCGTACATCGGCTTCGAGCCGTCGGGAATGCTGACGGTCGCCCACTTCATCACCACGCGCAAGATCCGCGATTTGCAGGAGGCCGGGTGCGACGTGACCGTCTTCCTCGCCGACTGGCACGCCTGGATCAACGACAAGCTCGGGGGCGATCTCGAGCGGATCCGGGCCTCGGGTCGCTACATGCAGGCCGGCTTCACCGCTCTCGGGGTCGACCCGGACCGCGCCCGCTTCCGATGGGCGAGCGAACTGACGGACCGCGCCGACTACTGGGCCCGGGTCGTGCGGGTTGCGAAGTCGACCACCCTCGCCCGAACGAAGCGCGCGATGTCGATCATGGGCCGCCATGAGGAGGAAGCGACGCTGGACACCTCCAAGCTGTTCTATCCGGCCATGCAGGTCGCCGATATCTTCGAACTTCCTGTGGACATCGCCTACGGTGGGATGGACCAGCGACGGGCCCACGCGCTGGCGCGCGAGGTCGCCCACCAGCGCGGGTGGCCCACTCCGGTGGGCATCCACACACCGCTCCTTTCCTCGCTGAAGGGCGGGGGTCGGATGGATCCTTCCAGCGGCGCGTTCGAGGGCAAGATGTCGAAATCGGATCCGGCCACCGCCATCGCCCTGCCGGCTCCCTCCGAGGAGATCGCCGCGCGTATCGCCGGGGCGTTCTGCCCCGCGAAGCAGGTCACAGGGAATCCGGTCGTGGAGCTGGTGGAGTACGTGATCCTCCCCTGGCTCGGGTCGATCGAGATCCCTCGGGCCGCGAAGTACGGAGGGCCCCTCACGTTCCAGGATTCGGCCGGCTTCCGGGCCGAGTGGGAGTCCGGGAAGCTCCACCCCCAGGACCTGAAGTCGGGGGTGGTGGTCGGGCTCGACCGGTTGATAGAACCGGTCCGCCGCTACTTCACTGACCACCCCGAGGTCTCCCCGACCTCGTTCCTCGGCCTTCCCTAGTTAGATAGCGCAGGAGCCCCATGGGGGGCTGGGGTCTGCGAAAGACCTCGCCCATGCCCGAAGGGACCGCGCCCGGAGGATTCGAAGCGTTCGGTCGCGGCGGGTCGGTCGGGCTCGTCCTCGTCCACGAGATCTTCGGCTACACTCCCATCATCCGGGGGGTCGCGGCATCCCTCGCCCACGAGGGCTTCCCCACCGTGGCGGTGGATCTCTACGGCGGCCGAACAGCCCAGAGCCTGGAAGGAGCGCTCGCGATGCAGGGCGCGCTCACGGAGGCCCACGTGCTCGCGATGCTCGATCGGGCGAGGGGGGAGGTCTCCGCGCGGCTCGATCCGGGGGCGCGCGTCGGGGCCATCGGCTTCAGCATGGGCGGTGGGTACGCGCTCCTCGGAGCCTGTCGGCTTCCGTTCGACTTCTGCATCGACTCCTACGGCCGCATCGAACACCCGCAGGAGGTCAACGGGCTCCGGGGGCCGCTCCTCCTGATCCTGGCCTCGGACGACGAGAAGGTCACGGGCTGGGCCTTCTCGGCGCTCCTGCCCGCTCTCAACCATGCCAAGCGACGGGTCGACGTGCAGGTGTACCCCCAGGTTCGTCACGCGTTCCAACGCCCGGGCTGGGAAGGGCACGAGGACCGGGCCGCGAACGACGCCTGGAAGCGCACCCTCGAATTCCTCGCCCGGGTACGCTCCGAAACCGGCTACCTGCCCTCCGCGGAGGCGGCCGCGTCCGCTCCCTCGCCAGCCTTAAGTAGCGGTCCCCCTACGCGCTCCCACCCGTGAGCCGAGGATCCCCTTCGGGGGTTCCGCTGACGCGAGGTACAACATGGCGCGACCAATCTACGTACGGTTCGAAACCCCGAGCGACGTTGCCGACAAGGCCCTCCAGCTCGTGCAAGTGGCGAGCGAGACCGGGAAGATCCGGGTGGGGACCAACGAGGTCACCAAATCGAGCGAGCGGGGCGAGGCCAAGCTCGTGGTGATGGCGGAGGACGTAGACCCCGTCGAGATCCTGGTCCACGTCCCGATGCTCTGCGAGGAGAAGCGGATCCCGTACGTGTATGTCAACAAGAAGCAGCGGCTCGGCCAGTCGGCCGGCCTCACGAAGTCCGCCGCCTCCATCGCGATCGTCGAACCCGGCGACGCGAAGGCCCTGCTCGAAGAGCTCATCAACGCGTTCCCGACGCTGAAGAAGTAACGGACTCGGAACGAGCGAGGTCCCAGGCGATGGCAGATGACAAGGGGAGCGCGGCGGAAGTCGTCGAGCTGATCGGCCGCACCGGCATGGCCGGCGAGGCCACCCAAGTCAAGGTCCGCGTGCTCGCCGGTCGCGACCGCGGCAAGATCATCACGCGCAACGTCGCCGGCCCGATCCGGCTCGGGGACGTGCTGTTGCTGCGGGAGACCGCGCGCGAAGCGCGAAAGCTCTCGATCCGCTAAGGAAACTGGAGAGGATCCGATGGTCGTCAAGCGCCAGTGTTCGTTTTGCGCGGACGAGATCGAGCCCGGCACGGGCATGATGTTCGTCAAGCGGGACGGCACCGTCTACAACTTCTGCTCCGGTTCCTGCCGCAAGCAGCAGCTCCATCTCGGCCGGGTCGGCCACCGCCGCAAGTGGACCCGCGCCCACGCTCAGAAGAAGGCGACCGAACAGACGGGAGGCCGGGCCGCGCAGAACCGGGCGGCGGCGGCCAAGGCCGCCCAGAAGCCGGAGCCGACGGTGCCGGCACCCGGAGCACCGACCCCGGAACTTGCGGAGCCAGCGCCCGAACCCGCTGCGCCCGAGACCCCGGCACCGGCGATCCCGGCCCCCGAGACGAAGCCGAAGACGCGGCGGCGACCGAGGGCCGAAGCCGCGGATGCGGATTCCGCCTTGCCGTAGACGCCGGCTCTGCGAATCTAGGTGGGCAATCGAACGGACGAAGGTCCGACCCCGCTCACGGAGCCTCGGCGAAGGCCACCCGGGAGCGAGGAACGTCGTAGGTGACGTCGTATCGTCTCAGGAAGGCATCACCGAGGAGGCCATCGTAGATGATCTCCTGGAACATCACGTCGAGGTCGCGTTGCGAGATGCTCGGTGCATCCCAGAGGCTTACGGGATCGGAGATCCGAGCGAAGCGTCGGGTATACGCATAGCCCGTCTCGTCCGTTCCTTGCACCGTCCGCACGCCTTCCGCATCGGTGTGCAGCCCGAGGTCCGCGAGGAATCTCGCGTTCAGGATGAGAGCATCCGATCCACTATCGATCTCCACGCTCGCACGGCGACCGTTCGGCAACCGCAGATCCGTGAACGCGCTGACGGACGGGCCGTCGCGGTCGACCCGGATCGGGACCTCGAAGGAGACGGCGGTTCCCGGGCCGGCCGGTGTGCGCGGAGGAAGAGAGATGGTTCGGCCCGGCCCGCCGATCGTGAAAGCGGTGCGCTCGAAGAACTGTAAGGAGAGAAACCCCTCCACCCCGAACTGCGCGGATACCCCCGCGAGGTCGAGGATCCCCGCCGGGACGTGGTCCCGGTGGTGGGGGCCCATCGAAAGCCGGGGGATCGTGACGAGCGGAACGGAGACCGCCTGCCCGGACATTCGCTGGCCCGTATGGGTCGCACCGGTCCGACGTGCCCCGATGCGAGTCGCGAGCGCGCTCGAGATGAGGTTGAGGCCGATCCCGGTATCGAGGACGAACCGCGTCTCGATCGAGGGGCCGAGTTGAACGGGCACTGCGGCGAGGTGTCCGGCCACTCGCTCGAAGCGCACGATCTCCTCCATCGATCTCCCGGAGTCGGGCCCCCGAGCTCCACCGGCCGATATGAAATCGACCTGGGAACGCCGCCTTCAGCGAGGCTCGCGGGTCGGCACATTCCCGTGGAGCAGAAGAGGTAAGTCCCGCGCCGGACCGTTCGCTTCATGGATCCCGAGATCCCGTGGGCCTCCGCGAGCGATCTGGCGGAGTACGCCTACTGCCCGAGAGCGTACTGGTACCGGGAGCACCCTCCACGGGGCGAGATCCCCCGAAGCGCAAGCCATCGGGCGGAGGCCGGCCGACGCTACCACGTGCGCGAACTCCGCTCCGAGGAGGCACGGGACTCGCACGCGGGAACCTACCTCGTCCTCGCGGGCATCGGTCTCCTCCTTCTCGGGATCGTGGGGATCTGGGCATGGTCGCTTCGCTGACGATCGCCTTCCTCCTCGGGCTCGCCGGGGTCGGGGTGACGGCGCTCGTAGCCAGCGTCCGTTCGCTCCATCGACGCGCCCGGGATCGGGTCCACGGGGAGTTGATCGCAGTGGATGACGGACGGCGCAGGGATGCCCGGTTGATCTCGCATCGCCACCGCCTCGTCGGGCGTCCGGACTCCTTGCGCCGAACCCGGGACGGTCGGGTCGTCCCGATCGAGATCAAGAGCCGCACGAGCCCGCCGAACGGTCCGCCGCTCTCCCACGTCGTCCAGGTCTGGGCGTACTGCCTCCTGGTCGAGGAGACGACCGACGTGCCCGTGCCGTACGGGGTGCTCCGATACTCCGACGGAGGAGAGTTTCGGATCGACTGGGGAGCGGACCAACGGCAGCGGCTCCTCGCGCTGCGACGCGAGGTCGCGCTCCCGTACGACGGTCGTGCGCGCCCATCGCCCCGCCGCTGTGCCGGGTGCCGTTACCGGTACGGGTGCGACGTGCGCGCCACGTGACTCCGGGGCCGGGCTCCGGTGCGGTGGCACCAGTACACCTCGGTACGGTACGGGATGTCGATCAGCCGACGGCCGCGGGTCATGGGATCAGAAGCGAGGAGTTCGCGGATGCGGCGGGCGACCTTGCGTTGCTCGGCGACCGGCTGGACCGCGATCATGCTCACGGAGAGGGCGCGCGCGACGACCCCGGGGACACGGACCCGTTGAATGTGGTGGAAGGTCCGATGGTGCAACGGTCCGAACGGGATCCCGCCCCGCTCGAAGGCCGGACGCCAACGCCGTTGTCGGGTGCGGGGAACGCCCCAGTTGTAGTCTTCTAGGATCTGCGTGAACTCCCGCATCCACGGCACGCGCTCATCGCGCATGTTCCAAACCAGACCGAGACCGCCTCCGGGCCGCAGAACTCGCGCGATCTCGCGGAGCGCGGCGCGGGCCCGGAACCAGTGGAACGCCTGGGCGACGAGGACCGCGTCGGCGAAGCCGTCCGGGACCGGGATCGCCTCGGCGGTGCCGTCCAGCACGGGCAGGTCCGGGACACGGCGGGCGAACTCCTCCCGCATTCCGCGCGTAGGTTCCACCGGGATGAGCGCGGCCCGGAGAGGCCGCAAGGCGCGAGTGAACTTCCCGGTCCCGCTCCCGAGCTCGACGATCGTCTGCCCGGGCCCAAGGTGGAGGACGCGGGCGAGAAGTTCGATTCCCGCGGCCGGATAGTCCGGACGCCCTCGCTCGTACGTGGATGCGGAGCGATCGAAGCCGCGGACCGCGCGGTGGGTGCGTCGATCGGGGATCCTGCCGTCCGCCATGCCGGCCCGCACCGGGAGCATGCCGCGCAATAACGGCGTCGTCCGCGGCAACCTTTTCATGGGTGCCGGGCTCGCCGGCTCGATGGCAGAAGGTTCGATCGAGCGCACGCTCGTTCTCGTGAAGCCCGATGGGGTGCGCCGGGGGCTGGTGGGGGAGATCGTCGGCCGGCTCGAACGCAAGGGACTAAAGTTGATCGCCGCGCGCCTCGTGCGAGTGTCTCCCGAGCTCGCCGATCGCCACTACGCCGAGCACAAGGGCAAGCCCTTCTTCCCGGGCCTCGTGGCCCACATCACCTCGGCGCCCGTCTTCGCGATGGCGGTCGAGGGCCGCTCGGCGATCGGGATCGTCCGCCTGCTCATCGGTGCCACCAACCCTCAGACCGCGGCCCCGGGGACGGTGCGGGGCGACCTCGCGCTGGCCATCACGCCGAACTTGATCCATGCCTCGGATTCTCCGGAGTCGGCTGCGCGGGAGCTCGCGCTGTACTTTACGGAGAGCGACTACTTCGCCTACGAGCGCGTCGGCGTGGAGTACCAGTAGGCCATGACCGATCCGATCCCACGGGCCGTGCAGGCGCTTCGAGCCGGCGGCATCGTCGGCTACCCGACCGACACCCTCTACGGCCTCGCGGTGCCGGCGACCAATCTCGCAGCGGTCGAGTCGCTCGTGCGCGCGAAGGGTCGCGCCACCGGTCAGCCGATCTCGGTCGCGTTCTCCTCCTTCGAGGAGCTCGAGCCGTACTCCGAGCTCTCGGAAGAAGGTCGATCGTTCGTGCGCACCCACCTTCCCGGGCCGTACACCCTCCTCGCTCCGCCCTCGGCGCGCGCGCGGCGGGAGTTCGCGCCGGCGATCGCCGGGGGGGGCTCGATGGGAATTCGGATCCCGGACCATCCGCTCGCCCGAGCGCTCGCCGAGCACGCCGGACCGATCACGGCGACGTCGGCGAACCGCCACGGGGAGCGCCCGGCACGGACGGCGAGAGAGGCTCGTGGCATCTTTGGCGATGAGGTGACGATGTACCTTCCTTCCGATCCTCCTCCCTCCGGGATTCCTTCGACACTGGTCGATCTGACCCGGGGAGTTCCAGCGATCCGCGAACGGAAGTGAGCCGGATGGCCCGCTATCCCGAAGACGTCGATCGGTGGCGGGAGGCCGGCCGCATCTCGGCACGGGCCCGCGCCGTTGGGGTACGTGCCTTGCGGCCCGGACGCTCTCGCCGCGAGGTCGCCGAGGTGATCGAGGCGTCGATCCGCGGGGACGGTGCCCTCCCGGCGTTCCCCGCAAATCTGTCTCGCAACTTCGAGGCCGCGCACTACACTCCGAGCCCGAACGACGCCCTCGCCTTCGAGGCCGGGGACCTGGTGAAGGTGGACGTCGGGGCCCACCTCGACGGCGCGATCTCGGACACAGCGGAGACCGTCGAGGTCGGCGGGACCCATCAGTACGAGAACCTCATCCGCGCGACCCAGGACGCCGTGCGCGCCGGGATCGCCCAGGTCCGAGCCGGGGTCCCGATCGACCAGATCAGCCGTGCGATCGAGTCGGCGATCCACGCGCGGGGGTTCAAGCCGGTCTCCAACCTCACGGGGCACACGATCCAGCGATATCTCCTCCACGCGGGCAAGTCGATCCCCAACGTGAGCGGAGCGACCGGCGAGACGCTCGAGGAGGGGGAGATCGTGGCGATCGAGCCGTTCGCCACGAACGGAGCCGGATCGATCGAGAACGGCTCGTTCGGTCACATCGTGCGCTTCCGCCGGGATCCCGGAGCGGGCGAACCGGAGCTCTCGGCCCTCTTTCAGCGGTTCCGAACGCTCCCGTTCACGGCGCGCTGGGTCACCGATGCGGCGCAGCGCACCGCCCTCGCCCAAGGTCGTCGGTTCCTCCAGACGTATCCGGTGTTCGTGGAAAGTGGGGGCGGCTGGGTCTCCCAGGCGGAGCATACTGTGCTGGTGGGCCCGACCTCGGCCGAGATCCTCACAGAGCTCCGAGAGTGAGGAACGCACCCCCGGGCCCCGGTCGCTGGAACAGGGGCCGCCGGCCATGACGAAGTCGACCCGAATGCACGACGAGCTCGCGAGCTACTACGATCGGATATGCTCGGAAGCTCGCTACGGGAGCGAGGCGCGCCGGGTCCGCGCCATCGTCCGACGGTTCGGCCCTCCGCGTGCCCGAACGCTGCTCGATGTAGCGTGCGGCACGGAGGGTCACCTCCAGTACTTCCAGCGATGGTACGCCGCTCAAGGGATCGGCGCGTGCGCCTCGATGCTTCGGCTCGCTCGATGACGTCTCCCCCGAGTTCCGTTCACGCAGGGTCGAATGGAGTCTTTCGATCTCGCCAAGGAATTCGATGTGATCACGTGCCTGTTCAGCGCGATCGGATACGTACGTACGCTTCCCGCGCTCGAAGCAACGTTGCGGAACTTTGCCCGCCACTTGCGGCCCGGCGGGTACGGAACCGAAGCCGTTCGAGGAGCCAGAGATCCTAAGGGGGAAGTCCCTCGAGCATCGGCGACCGGTGGAATCCTCGGTCAGGTTCGTGGGTTGGAGAGTTCCGCGCGCGCGAGCTCCGCTCCGCGGTGCATGGCCCCGAGCTTGGCGTAGGCGACGTCGAGGCTCCGGGTCCGCAGGCCGCAATCCGGGTTCACCCAGATCCGTTTCGGATCGCCGAGGATCTGGGCGGCACGCCCGATCCGCTCCGCGACCTTCTCCGGGGTCTCCACCTCATCGCGATGCACGTCGAGGACGCCCAGGCCCACGTTCCGGGTGTCACCGTACTCCCGCAGCACGTTGAGGACCTCGTAGCCGTCGTGTCCGTCCCGGTCGCGGTTGGCGAACTCCCAGGCCCACTGACGGCAGCGCTTCGCTTCGAGGAGGGCGGGGAAGAGGTTGCGGTAATCGGAGAAACAGATGTGCATGGAGAACTCCGCGTCCAGACCTTCGGTCGCGGCGTTGAACCCCTCCGCCACGAGATCCCCCTCGCCGGGGTGCGTCCCGGCAGCGGGCTCGTCGATCTGGATGACGCGGCAACCCGAATCGATCAGCGCGGCCAGGGTCGGGCGGATCGCTTTGCGGGCGAGCTCCACCACGAACTCGCGTTGCGCGGCCCGACGGCTCGCCGTCCCCTTCCAGCCCTTCTGGCGTGCGAGGAAGTGTTCGTTGAATGACCAGTCCGCGAGGGTATACGGGCCCGTGATCGGGATTTTGGGCTCCGCCCGCGCATGGGCCCGGACGAACTCGAACTCCTCGGTATGGTACGGTCGCTCGAGCCGGATCTCGCCGGTGTTCGCGGCTTTGAGGTAGTACTTGTTGTCGAAGGAGCGCACGTGGCCGAAGAACTGGAAGCCGTGCATCTGGCGGATCGGGTACTCGTACATCTCAATCCGGCGGGCCTCGGCGTCGTAGACCCGATCGAGCCCGGCGCTCTCGAAGTAGCGCAGGCCGAAGAGCGCGCCGAGGTCCCGGACCTGTTCGGGCGTCACGCTCCCGGGCGGACCGCTCAGGAGGGCGCTCGCGATCGCCTCGGCGCCCCGGGTGAAGTGGATCCGTTCGTCCCACGCCTGGAACTCCTTCCGCGCGCGCTCGTCAAGGGGTCCGCCCCGGGCGCCCTGCAACTGCCAGAGGGGCTTCATCAGGCTCCCGATTTCCTGCGACGGGAACAACGGATGGGAGGTCATCGAGCGCCCCCTCGAGCGGCGATCGCTTGCCGAGCCATGGGTAACAGCTGGAGCTTGCGAGCGGCCGCCTCGGCCGGCAGCAGGTCGAGCGGTCCGCCCGGACCGAGCCAAAGGCCGGGGGGCTGGAGGCGAGCGGCGAGGTTGCCGACGATCTCGGCGACCGCCGCGGGATCCTCGGGCAGCGTGGTGCGGGGATCGATCACGCCGAGGCCGAGCTCCTTGGAGGCGGTCCACGGGCGAAGGCGTTCGTACTCGGTCTCCGCTAGATCTACGCCGATCACCGATACGGGCAACCGGTCAAGGAGGGCGTGCTCGGAGGCGGCGTCCCCGAAGTAGGTCCAAACGATCGTGGTCGAGCCGCTCGAGCGTGCCTCGATCGCCCGGTACGCGGCGAGCACCGCTTCTGCCCGAGGACCGGTCGGAGGGTCCACGACGAGGGATGGCTCCTGGAACTGGAAGATCGAGTATCCACGGCCGTGCAGCTCGTGCAGCTCGTCGCCGAGGAGGCGTCCGAGCCGATGGATCAGTCCCTCGGTGGTATCTCCCGAGCGATTGTCCACTGCCTGCGCCAAGGTGTACGGGCCCGGGAGGACGATCTTCGCCCGGGACTTCTCCGCCATGCGCAACGGAAGGGGGATCCATGCGGCGATGGCGCCGGGCACGCGCTCCGGCGGCCCGAGGAGGATCGGCTGGCGGAAGAACGTGTTCGTTTCGAACATCCGGGTGACCGGGCCCACCGAGAATCCCGACCACGACTCGGAGATCGGGCGATAGATGTCCTGCCAGCGCAAGTACCCCGCCGTGCTCGCGTCGACTCCGAGCCGGTGCTCGAGGGCGAGCACCTCGCTCTCGGTACGGGTGTAGAGCGCCTCGACCGCCTCGACGGTCGTGCGACCCCGATCGAGGTCCCGCGTCGCCGCGACGAGCGCTTCCGACCTCGGGAACGGTCCCGAGAGCGCGGTCCGAACGGTCATGGGAGACGATGGACCCGGACTCCATCTTTAAGAGTGTCGCGCAAACGCCGCGATGCGAGCGAGGAAACGCGGTTGCGCGCGAGGCAACCTCGAGAGTCAACCCTCGAGGTTCGCACGGACGATTCGTTCGAATCCGGTCGGTTTCGGGGGCCATCCCTCGCTCATGTACCGAACGAACGCCTCCCGCGAGGGCTGGCTCAGCGCCTCGTTGGTCGCGCGCTCGAAGCCGATCGTGGAGACGTAGCGCGCGGGGAGCGAGTGGCGAGGTCCGAAATGGGCCGGGTAGACCTCGACTTCGTCCGGGAGGCGCATCAGCTTGCCGGTGAGGCTGTCCCAGAGCATCTCCGGCGAACCATCTCCCAGGTCCGTGCGGCCGCAGGCGCCGATGAGGAGGGTATCGCCTACGAAGGCCGAATCCCGAACCCTCAGCGTGAGATGATCGAGCGTGTGGCCCGGAGTCTCGAGGATCCGGAGCTCCTCCGAACCGAAGTCGATCGCCTCTCCTTCCGAAAGGGTGCGGTGCGGGTACTGAGCGGGAGAGCGGCGGCTGACGTAGATCGGCGCATCGGTCGCGAGATGCAGGGCCGAGTGACCGGCGAGGTGATCGGCGTGGGTGTGGGTCTCGATGATCGCGGCGAGGTGCCAGGCTCCACCGCGCAGCGCTTCGAGGTACGGATCCGTGTCGACCCCCGGATCGATGAGGACCGCTTCGCGAGCGACCGGATCTCCCAGGAAGTACGCGAGGCACCCGGTGTCGGGGCGGGGCAGCTGTTGGAGGAGGAGTCCGCGCTCGCCTTCGCCTTCCCGGTAGCGGGGGAGCGATGGATCGACGAGGCGTGCGTACTCGTCGATCCCGCCCTCGAGCGCTGCAGCGGAATCGAATCCCCTCGATCGAAGAAGTTCAGCCGCCCGACGGGCGTCGGGGCCGAAATGGTCGTAGGTCACGATCGGCCGGTCGTGGGGCAACACCGCAGTCTCTCTCGGGAGCAGATGGATCGGAACGTGCCGGTCGTCCGGCAGGTGGACCCACCGACGCTCGGCATCGGGACGGACATCGAGCATCAAGGGAGGCTCGGGCCCTTCGATCAGATCGCTCAGCTCCTTCGGTCCGATGAGGGGAACCGCACCTTCCCGCGCGGTCCGGAAGAACGGGTGTGGGAGCGGGTCGGGGGAAGAGGGCACATGGGATTGAACGGTGGGGTGGCTCAAGACCTGTTCGGTGGCCCGGCTCCGCGGCCATCGGTGGAGGCCCCGGTCATACGTCAATTGCCGAAGCCAGGCTTCGTCTATCCAAAGGGTTAATACGAGCCCACTAGGTCGCGCCCGACCGATGGTGCAGGCCGCGATGCCGCCGTCCGGTCCCGAGACGGACCGCAGGAGCCGCAAGCGGGCTTCGGAGGAAGCCATCGAGCGCACAGCGACCGAGCGGACCGACGCGCTCGGAGCGCGCGCGCTGCGCCTCGCGGAGTACTACCACGGGAAGATCGAGACGGTCCCACGCGTCCCGGTGCGCTCCCTCGCGGACTTCTCCCTATGGTACACCCCGGGGATCGCCGAAGTCTCCCGCGCGATCGCCTCCGACCCGGACCGCTCCTTCGACCTGACGGGCCGTGGAAACACCATCGCGATCGTGACGGACGGGAGCCGCGTGCTCGGCCTCGGGAACATCGGTCCGCGCGCCGCCCTTCCGGTCATGGAGGGCAAGGCCCTGCTGTTCAAGTATCTCGGCGGGGTCGATGCGATCCCACTGCCCATCTCCGTCGAATCGGACGCCGCGTTCATCGAGACGGTCGAGCGCATCGCACCGGCGTTCGGCGGCATCAATCTGGAGGACATCGCGTCCCCGAAGTGCTTCCGCATCCTGGAGGAGCTGCAGAAGCGCCTCCCCATCCCTGTGTGGCACGACGACCAGCTGGGAACGGCCGCGGCCACGATCGCCGGGTTCCTGAACGCCATCGAGCTGACCGGCCGCGACGTCCGCTCGATGCGCACCGTGCTCCTCGGGGCCGGCGCGGCGAACATCGCCACCGCCCGACTCCTCCTCGCCCTCGGCCACGATCCGCACCGCCTGACGCTGGTCGACCACAAGGGGATCCTCGACGCCGAGCGTCGGGACGTGGACGAGCTCATGGTCCGCAACCGGTGGAAGTATCGGCTCGCCTTGCAAACCGATGGAGGCGACCGTCGAGGCGGCCTCGTCGAGGCGGTGGAGGGGGCCGATGCGTTGCTCGCGGCCTCGACGCCTGCTCCGGACACCGTCAGACCCGAGCACATCCGTGCGATGGCCTCCGGACCGATCATCTTCGCGCTCGCGAACCCCGACCCGGAGATATGGCCGGACATCGCGAAGGCCGCCGGCGCTGCAGTGGTCGCTACGGGCCGCAGCGATTTTCCCAACCAGGTCAACAATTCGCTCATCTTCCCGGCGGTGTTCCGGGGCATCCTGGACGCCCGAGCCCGTTCGATTCCCGACGAGGTGGTCCTCGCCGCGGCCAAGGAGCTCGCCCGCCACGCCAACGATGCGGGCCTCACGGTCGATCACATCCTTCCCACGATGGAGGAGACGGAGTTCTCTCCCCACGTGGCCGCCGCGGTCGCGGAGGAAGCGGTGCGTCTCGGGATCGCCGGGCGTCCCCGCACGCGCGCGGAGTTCTACCGGATCGCCCAGGAAGTCATGCGACGCCCCCCAAAACTCGCCCGCGAACTGGCGCGTTCGGGGGTCACGCGGCCGATGCCCGATGAAAAGAGCCCACGGAGAAGGAAACGATGACGACGCCCAAGGGGAAAACCGAAGCCGAGCGACCGAACCCGACCGCGACCGGACCCAGCGTTCCGATCCACTTGCGGCCCGCGCGCACGAGCGATATCGCGCAGCTCGTCCCACTCATCCTCCGGCTCAAGCGGTTGAACGAGGAGTTCGACCCGTTGCTCAAGGTGCGTCCGGACGCGGAGGAGCGGGCCACCGAGATCCTGAGGCACGACATCTCCGACCCGGAAGCGCTCGTCCTCGCCGCCGAAGGGGCCGGAACGGACAAGGACAAGGTCGTCGGGGTCGTTCGCGCCCGGGTCCGGGAGCGGCCCTTCTACTCCCCGGAGAAGGAGGGCGTCATCCTCGACATCTACCTCCTCCCGCTCTACCGACGCCGAGGGGTGGGAGAATACCTTCTCCAAGAGCTCTCCGCGTCGCTGAAGGCCAAAGGGGCCGGGGTGCTCACGGCGGAGTTCCCCGTCCAGAATGAGATCGCGATCCGCTTCTACACGAAGCAGGGGTTCCGCCCGATCACCACCCTGCACGGCCGCACGATGTGAGGCCGATCGAACGCGCCCCGGTCGATCAGGTTAAAGAACCGAGCCCTCCTCGCCGCGGTATGCCCAAAAGCCCGCCGTCGTCGAGCTCGAGCGAGCCCCAGTACCTGCGCCGAGGCAAGGTCAAGGAGGTCTACTCCGTCTCCCCCACCGAGCTCGAGTTCCGCTTCACCAACGACATCTCCGTCTTCGACAAACACATCCCGAGCGAGATCCCCCACAAGGGAGAGACGCTGAACCGGACGGCCGCGTTCTGGTTCGAGAGCTGCCGAGCGCACAAGATCCCCAACCACTTCCTGCGCCTCTCGGGCCCGACCTCGATGCGCGTCAAGCGCGTCCAGGTCGTTCTGCAGCCGAGCTCGCTCGGACCGCACCCGAAGAACTACCTCATCCCGCTCGAGCTGATCGTACGGTACTACCTCGCCGGGTCGATGTGGGACCGGGTGCGCTCCGGCAAGGTCACGCCCGAGGAACTCGGGTTCCCCGCGGGCAAGCACCTGCAGTTCGCCGACCCGCTCCCCGAGCCTCACTTCGAGGTGACGACCAAGCTCGAGCCGATCGATCGTCTCTTGACGATCGAGGAGGCGCTCGAGCTCTCGGCGCTCGACCGGCGGCAGATGGACGAACTGAAGGAGACGATCCTGAAGATCGACGGCGCGATGCAGCGGGAGATCGCCCCGCGCGGCCTGTTGCACGTCGATGGAAAGAAGGAGTTCGGGGTCGACGCGGACGGAGCACTGATGGTCGTCGACACCTTCGGGACCGCGGACGAGGACCGATTCTGGGACCGAGACGCGTTCGAGCGGGGCCGGCAGGTCGATTTCTCCAAGGAGTTCGTTCGCCAGCACTACCGCTCGACGGGCTACTACGATCGCCTGATGGCCGCTCGACAGGCCGGGGGACCCGAGCCGGAGATCCCGCCGCTGCCCCCGCTCCTGGTCGATGAGGTCAGTCGCCTGTATACCACCGTGTACCAGCGACTGACCGGCCAGCCGTTCACCCCCTCCGCCTGACGGCAGATTCCGCCGTTTCGCGACCTCTCCCCCACGCTTATCTCCCCCGGCGCAACTCATCCGAGTGTGTCGCCGAAACCGATCGCTCGCGCAGTCTCACCGGCGGAGCCGACCGTTCCCGAGAAGACCGAGATTGCGCTCGAGGATCTCCCCGGCGTCGGCGCAACGACGGCCGACAAGCTCCGAGAGGCCGGTTACACCGACCTCATGGAGCTCGCGGTCGCCTCCCCCGGGGACATCGCGGAAGCCGCGGACATCGGACTGACCATCGCCCAGAAGATCATCGGGGAGGCGCGCCGGAAGGCCGACGTCGGCGGGTTCGAGCTCGGGACCCAAGTCCTCGAGCGGCGCAAGAAACTGGGGCGCATCACGCTCAACGCGAAGGCGCTAGACGAACTCCTGGGCGGCGGCGTCGAGACCCAGGCGATCACGGAGTTCGCGGGAGAGTTCGGCACCGGGAAGACCCAGATCGCCCACCAGATCGCCGTGGACGTCCAACTGCCCATTGCCCAGGGAGGGCTGCTCGGTGAGACGGTCTACATCGACACCGAGAGCACGTTCCGTCCGGAGCGGATCATCGACATGTCGAAGGCCGTCGGCCTCGACCCGCAGGAGGCGCTCACCAAGATCCACGTCGCCCGGGCGTTCAACTCGAGCCACCAGATGCTCCTCGTCCAGAAGGCCCAGGAACTCGCTCGGCAGAGACCGATCCGGCTCCTCGTGGTCGACTCCCTCACCGCGCACTTTCGGTCCGAGTACGCCGGACGAGGCGAGCTCGCCCCCCGGCAGCAGCTCCTGAACAAGCATCTCCATGAGCTCCTGCGCTTCGCCGACACGTACAACGCCGCCGTCGTGGTCACGAACCAGGTCATGGCGCGCCCCGATATCCTCTTCGGCGATCCGACTCGCCCGATCGGAGGGAACATCGTGGCGCACGCCTCCACCTACCGGCTCTACTTGCGCAAATCCAAGCCCCCGAAGCGCATCGCGCGCCTCATCGATTCGCCGAACCTCCCCGAGGGGGAGGCGGTCTACTCGCTCACGAGCGAGGGGATCCGCGAGTAGCGACGCGGCGAACGGACACGGCCTTCACGTAGAGGT
>JAKAZU010000050.1 GCA_021826525.1 Thermoplasmata archaeon | reverse complement strand
GAGAGGAACGGGGAATCGGCGCCTCTAGTCCATCAGTTGTCCGGCAGGGCATCGCTGAGCAGCCACGCGCTACGGGATAAGGGCTGAAAGCATCTAAGCCCGAAACCCCCTCGAAAAAGAGAGACCTTTAAGGACATTCGTAGATGACGAGTTCGATAGAGCCGGGGTGTACGTGGAAAGCCCTCGGGCGATCCATTCAGCCCGCGGCCACTAACGTCCGCAGCTACGTAACCTGACTGCACTTGACAGTTAAGCAGAACGCGTGTGAAACCGATTCCCGGTGAGCCGGGGCGGGGATGCTCCCGTTCCGCCACCATCGCCGTTTAGTCGTTCACCGTCCTGGGACTCGCGATGCCATCCCTCGGGGTCTCTCGGAGCCACTGGCCGGTCGTGGCGTGGATCCGCCTTGGGGTCCCCGTCCCGCCGGCCCGGCCGGCGCTCATGGGAGCGGCTCCGCCTCCCGATCCTCCGCTCGACATCCTCGAGCGCAATCCCGTCCCCACCGATCCGCGCAAGCAGGTCTACGCCTACGAGGAGGAGCGCGGAGACTGGGTGCTCCGGCTCGTGTGGGACGCTGACGATCCCGCGGTGCTCGAGGCGGAGTGCCGGGCCCCGATCTACGGCAGGCGACTTCCTCCCGAAGAGGTCGGACGGTTCTGGCTCGCGGTCAAGGAGAAGATCGCTCCGATCGGCCCGCTGCCGATCGAGGGTGCGGACCCCCGGCCGTAGGGCGGAGCAATCCCCAACCCCGACGGGGCCTTGCCGTCGGCATGGCCGCGGCACTTCCCACGGAGGCCGGAGTCGGCGAGGAGTTCTCCGTCGCCCTGCCCTCGAACCCTTCGCTAGGCTTCTCCGGGCAGATCGAGGTCACGGCCGAGCTCCCCGAACTGCTTGATCGTGAGTACGTGCACTCCTCGCACCTGATCGGCGCGGGCGGCAGGAGCTGGTACGCTTCCGCGCTCGAGCCGTGGGAGAGGCGACGATCGTATGCAAGTGCCTCCGACCTTGGGAAGGTCGCGCCGTCGAGGAGCGACGAGTCTCCGCCCGGATCCACCGATAGGGCGTCGATCGCGACGCGAAGCATAAACGGGGCTGGCGCTAGCGGGGAACCCGTGCTGCGCTCCACCTTCCTGCACTTCGAAGGGATCGGTCCCGGTACCGAGGCGGCGCTCTGGCGCGCCGGCGTTCGGGACTGGTCGGAGTTCCTCGATGCGGTCCCCACGATGGGAATGGGGGGCGCGCGGGGAACGACGTTCGTTCGCGATGTCGAAGCGAGCGAGCGCGCGCTCGCGGAAGGCGACGCGGGCTGGTTCGCACGTCGTCTTCCGGCCGCGGAGCACTGGCGCATGTACCCCAGCTTCCAGTCGACGACCGCCTACCTCGACATCGAAACGACCTCGCTGTCCCCGTACGAGGGGATCGTGACCGTGGTCACGGTCCACGGAGGCGGGGAGACCCGGACGTTCGTCGCGGAGGAGAACCTCGAGGAGCTCCCGGCGTTCCTGCACCGCTTCGGCGTGCTGGTCACGTTCAACGGCCGCCTCTTCGACGTTCCGTTCCTCTCGGTTCGATTCCCACAACTCGAGCCCCCGCCGGCCCACATCGACCTTCGCTTCCTCTTCTACCGCCTCGGTCAGGCGGGTGGACTCAAGCGGATCGAGGAGCGCCTCGGTCTCGGCACGCGCGAGGGCGTCGAGGGCCTTCGCGGTCTGGACGCGGTCCGCCTCTGGGAGGAGTACCGCCGGGGAAGCCCGACCGCGCTCGCCCGGCTCGTCCGGTACAACCGGGCCGACACGGTCAACCTAGAGCCGCTGCTGCGCTACGCGAGCTCGGAGCTCTCGCGACGCCTACTCGGTCCGATGCCCGGCCCGAACGCGGCGCCGGCGCACTAGCTCGGGCGCGATCTCGACCCGGTCGGGCGCTGGAATGCGTAGGCCGGTCCCTTCGGCGCGTGCCGCCGCCACCCGCTCCCGGGCGAGCTCGCAGTACTCGCGCGACGTGTCGATTGATAGGTAGTGCCGGCCCGTGGCCCGCGCGACGGCGGCGACCGTGCCCGTCCCGCCGAACATGTCAAGGACGACATTCCCGCGATAACAGTAGAACTTGATCAGACGCCGGATCAGCTCGTCCGGGAACGGCGCGGGGTGGCCCCGGCGGTTGCGCTCGGGGGCGATCTCCCAGAATCCGTCGGAATAGCGCTGGAACTCCGGGCCAGTGATGTCGATCTCGGCGCGGTCTCCCTCGAGCCGCCAGCTTCCCTTGGAGAAGACCAGCACGTACTCCCAGGACGGGATCACGTGAGGGTTGGCCGGGCTCTTCCAGCTGCCCCACGCGGTGCGCCGACCCATCGTTTGCTTGTACCACAGGATCTCGGTCCGCAGGAGGAAGCCGACCTCGATCAGGTCCCGCGTGAGGTCGTGGTGGATCGGGCGAAAGTTCTTGATCGAGGTCGGGGCGACGTTCAACGCGAACCGACCTCCGGGGCGGAGAACGCGGGCCAGCGCCTTCCAGACGCCTCGCAGCCACTCGCGGTACTCGAGGTAGGTACGGTCGTCGGAGTAGTCGGAGTAGGCAATGCCGACGTTGTACGGGGGCGACGTGATGGCGAGGTGCACGGATTCGGCCGGCAGTCGGCGGAGCACCGTCCGCGCGTCTCCGCAGATGATCCGATCGAGGGCGGGCGCCACCGGGCGTCTCGGGGTCGGCGCGGTGGTTGTCTTCGAACTCATCTCGCGAGCGACGCCTTCGACCGTCCTTGAATCTTCCGGCTCGGTGCCTAGAAGGTGGCCGGCATCCGCGAGACGACCTCTTCGGCGATCGCGAGGGAGCTCGTCGCGGCGGGGGAGGGGGCGCTCACGACATGGAGCGCCCGATGCGATCGAGCCACGACGAAGTCCTCGCACAGTCTTCCGTCGACGCCGACGGCCTGCGCGCGGACCCCGGCTCCCCCTCGGAGGAGGTCGTCCCTTTTCAGGGCGGGAAGCATCCGCTGGAGATCGCGAAGGAACGCATTGCCATCGAGCGAGCGGTATGCCTCGCGCACTCCGACCGGCCAGAACTGGCGTGCCAAGCGCAGGAACCCGCGGGAGACGAGGGTCGGAGCGAATTCTCCCGGTCGGATCGCTCCCCAGCGATAGCCTTCCCGTGCGAAGGCGAGGACCGCGTTCGGGCCCACCAGTACCTCCCCGTTCACGGTCGGCGTGAAGTGGACATCCGCGAACGGAAGCCGCGGATCCGGGACGGGGTAGACCAGCCCGCGGACGAGGCCACGGCGCTCCCGTTTCAGGAGGTAGTACTCCCCCCGGAACGGGACGATCCGCTCCTCCACGCTCGCGCCGGCCTCTCGAGCGATGAGGTCGGCATACAGCCCCGCGCAGTTCACGAGGTAGCGGGCGAGGATCGACTCACCGGACCCTAGACGGACCTCGACCGATCCGCCGGTGGCGCGCACCGCCATCACGGGAGCTGCGGTCCGCACGGTCCCTCCCGCGAGCTCGATATCGGCCGCGTAGGCGCGGCAGACCGCGGCGTAGTCTACGACGCCCGTCCCCGGAACATGAATGCCGTGCAACGCTCGTACCTCCGGCTCGATGGCACGGATTCCTCGCGCATCGAGCCACTCGAGACCCGGAACGCCGTTCAAGCGAGCGCGGCGGAGCAGTTCCTCCAGCGGCTCGATCTGCGAGGAGCGTGTCGCCACGATGACCTTCCCAGGGAGGGAGTGGGGGATGCCTCGATCGCCGAGGTACCGGAGGAGTTGCTCGCGTCCTCGAACACAGAGCCGGGCCTTCAGGCTCCCGGGCCGATAATAGACCCCGGAATGGATCACTCCGCTGTTGCGGCCGCTCTGGTGACGAGCGAGCCCGGCCTCCTTCTCCAGCACCAGGAGGTGGGTCGACGGACGTCCGGCGAGGATCTCCCGAGCCGTCGCGAGGCCCACGATCCCTCCGCCGATGACCAGTACGTCGATATCGGGTCCCATGCGAGCGTCGGGAGCGGCCCCGCGCTTATACGGGCGCGACGGGAACGAGCGGGACACGCCAACCGTATAATCTCGGTCGATTCGACCGATGTCGAACCTCATGGCGGTACGGATCGGCGTTCCAAAGGAAACAGCCCCGGGGGAGCGTCGCGTCGCCCTCGTTCCGGAGGTCGTCAAGCGTCTCGCGAGGTCCGGCGTCGAGGTCGCCATCGAGAGCGGCGCCGGCGCGGCCTCGGGCTATCCGGACGCGGGCTACTCGGACGCCGGCGCCCAGGTCACCTCGGAGCGGGGGATCATCTTTCGCTCGAACATCCTTCTCAAGGTCCAGGCGCCCACCCTCGAGGAGATCGCGCAGATCCCGCCGGGCGGGGTCCTGGTCGCGCTCATGAACATGAGCCGGAACCTCGACCGGATCCGGGCGCTCCGGGACGGCCAGGTGACGGTGTTCGCGCTCGACCTCCTCCCACGGATCACCCGCGCCCAGAGCATGGACGTTCTCAGCTCGCAAGCGACCGTCGCGGGGTACCGGGCGGCCTTGATCGGAGCCGAGCTCTGTCCGAAGTTCTTCCCGATGATGATGACCGCTGCGGGCACGATCCGCCCGGCGAAGGTCCTCATCCTGGGCGCGGGGGTCGCCGGTCTCGTGGCGATCGCCACCGCCCGACGGCTCGGAGCGGTGGTCGAGGCCTACGATGTTCGCCGCGCCGCCGGCGAGCAGGTCCGCAGCCTCGGAGCCAAGTTCCTTGAACTCCAGATCAACGCCGAAGGCCAGGGGGGCTACGCACGGGAGCTCACGGACGAGGAGAAGCGCCAGGAACAGGCGATGCTGGCGCAGGCGATCGGGAGCGCGGATGTCGTGATCACCACCGCGAACATCCCCGGCCGCAGGGCTCCGCGGCTTGTCGGCACCACGACGGTCGATGGGATGCGCCCGGGCTCGGTCATCGTCGACCTCGCCGCGGAGACCGGTGGGAACTGCGAACTGACCAAGCCGGGCGAACAGATCCAGTACCATGACGTGACGATCGCCGGACCGCTCAACCTCCCGAGCTCACTGCCGTTCCACGCGAGCGAGATGTTCGCGAAGAACCTGGAGTCGTTCCTCGGGCTCCTCATCTCGAAGGACCGTAGTCTCGTCGCCGATTACACCGACGAGATTCTCACCGCCAGCGTCCTCGTCACCCAGGGCGAGGTCCGGCATGCCCCGACCCGCGACGCGATCGGAGGGACGAAGTGAGCGCGGACATCTGGACGGCCCTCCTCATCGCCGTCCTCGCGGCCTTCGTCGGCTACGAGGTCATCAGCCGGGTCCCCGTGCTCCTCCACACGCCGCTGATGAGCGGCTCGAACTTCATCCACGGGATCGTGCTCGTCGGCGCGATCGTCGTGCTCGGCTTCGCCACCTCCCCGATCGAGCAGGCGATCGGTCTCATCGCGGTGATCATGGGGGCGATGAACGTCACGGGCGGCTACGTGGTCACCGAGCGGATCCTGGCGATGTTCGATCGCTCGAAGCGCAAGGGAGGTTCCCCGTGACCGACTACTCCCCGCTCATCGACGGCGTCTACGTCCTCGCGGTGATCTTCTTCATCCTCGGGCTCCGGGCGATGGCGTCCCCCGAGACCGCTCGCCGGGGCATCCTCGCGGCCGGCGTCGCCATGCTCCTCGCGGTCCTCGTTACGTTCCTGGTCGGCGGGCTCACGAACAACTTCGGGCTGATCGCCATCGGGATCATCGTCGGGGGCGGCCTCGGCTGGTACTGGGCCCGCGTCGTGAAGATGACCGCCATGCCGCAAATGGTCGCGGTCTTCAACGGGATGGGCGGTGGCGCGGCGGCGGCGATCGCGGCGGTCGAGCTCCTCACCGCGGTCTCCGACCCGACCAACGCCTCGCTCAGCATCGCGGGCGCCGTCATCGGGTCGATCTCGATCGCGGGCAGCGTCGTGGCGTTCCTCAAGCTCCAAGGCTGGATGGTCCAGCGGGCGGTCGTATTCCCCGCTCAGCAGATCCTCAACATC
>JAKAZU010000049.1 GCA_021826525.1 Thermoplasmata archaeon | reverse complement strand
AGGAAGGTGTGCGATGATGCTGATGGTCAGCGTCCAGAATCTCGAGGAGGCACGCGAGGCGGTCGCCGGAGGGGCCGACATCGTGGATGTGAAGAACCTGCGCGAAATGATGGTGGGGTCGAACTTTCCCCCGGTTATTCGAGAGGTCCGGAACGCCTTTCCGAAGCAGATCCATGTGAGCGTCACCCTCGGCGTGGCGCCGAATCAAGCAGGGACCGTGGCCCTGGCGGTCTATGGTGCCGCGGCTCTGGGCGCGACCTCCGTGAAGGTCGGGTTCGTCCAGAGTGACTACGCGACCGCGCTACGGATCCTCCGGGAGAGCCGACGCGCGCTGGAGGGATCCGATACCAAGCTCATCGCCGCGACGTTCGCCGACAGTCACCTCTATGAAGGAATCGACCCCGCGCTCGTGGTGAAACTCGGCAAGGAGAGTCGGAGCGATGGCATCCTCATCGACACGCTCGTCAAGGATGGGCGAAATCTCTTCGATTTCATCCAAGAGCCCACATTGAAGGACCTCGTTCTGGAGGCGAAGGAGGCGGGCATGAGCACGGCGCTCTCGGGGGCCCTCAAGGTGACGGACCTTCATGCCCTCGTTCGGATCAATCCCGACATCGTCGGAGTTCGGGGAGCGGTGTGCACGAACGGCGACCGCGAGAGCGGAAACGTTGTCGCCTCCGCGGTCGCAGCGCTGCGCGACGAACTCCAGCGACGGCTGAGCGGGAAGGTCGATGTGTTTGCTGAAGTGGAGCCTCCCGCGCCTCGAGTCCTATCATGAACTCCCCCACCGTCGCCTTCACGGTTGACGGAACGTTGAGGTCGTGCAAGGGAGCGATCGCTCGACTCGAGCAGAAGTTCGCCGACCTTCCGTCGGGGAGCCTCGCCCGGGTCCGGGTGGATAATGTCCCGAATCGGATCGACGTGCGGGCCTGGGCGGATCGGAAGGGCCATCGGATCGTGGACGAGGTACGCCGGGGTGAAGAGTACGAGTTCCTCATTGCGAAGGGTGGGGACCCCGGAATCCCGTCGGGTTCGGGGATCGTGATAGCCTCGCGCTGAGTTTGGCGCCCGGCGGAGGATTCGAGCGGGGGGATTCATGCAGTACACTCGCTCCGAGGCGAAGGCGTGGGCTCGAGAGAAGCTCGTCGGCCAATGGACGACGATGGTCACGCCGTTCACGGCCGCGGATGAGCTCGACGAACAGGGGCTCGCCGGCAACATCGAGCATGTCCTTCGTCTCGGCACTCGGGGCCTCGGCTTCTCCTGGAATATGGGGGAATTCTGGAGCCTGACCCGGGAGGAACGGTACCGCCTGATGGAGCTCGCTCCGCGTCTCGTCCACGGTAGGGCGCTCGTGGCGTTCCAAGTGACGGACACCTGTCTCAAGGATATTGTCGCCATGGCCCATCGCGCCGAGGAGGTCGGATTCGACTTTGTCATCCTCGCCCCGCCGTACCTGGTGACGAAGACGGAGGAGCAGGTCATCGATTGGGTCTCCCGTGTCGCCGAGCAGGTCGACATCGGCATCGCCTTCTACAACTCGCCGCAGTTCGGGACTGTCCTTTCGGCGAAGGCGATGTCCCGGATGGCCGACCTCGGGACATTGATCGCCATCAAGGAGGCGAGCTTCAACCTTCAGCTCTCCCTCGACACCCATCTCGAAGCCGGCGCGAAGGCGGTCGTCAGCATGCCGGACGAGGAGATCTTCTTCGTGGGGGAACCGTACGGCATCCACCAGCAGGTGATGTTCGCGAACACGAGCGACTGGCGATTCGATACCCCGTCCTCGAACCACTACGTTCGATTCATCGACCTCGCGACCCAGGGACACTGGGACGAGGCGCGGTCGGTGTATGCCAAGATCCGACCGCTCAAGGCGGTGTCGCGCAAGTGGTGGGGACGGATCGCCGGACGTACTGGCGGAGCGTTGCCGGTCCAGATGGTGAAGTTCTGGGGAGAGCTTATGGGAATGGCCGGTGGGCCGGTCCGCGCTCCGCTCCTCCCCTTGACCCCAGCAGAGCGCGAGGAGATGCAACGCGACCTTGCGCATTTGGGACTCACAAAGCCGCCGTAAGGACGATGGGAAGTCGCACTATGCTCCAGTTCCAACGCGTCTCAGGGGTGGCCGGGCTTCCTTCTCGGGATTGAGATTCCCACCACGCACAGGATCGAACCAAAGCAGGCGGAAGTCGAATGGTGGCAAAAGGGGAGTCCGGGAAGCGATCGAAGAGGAGAACGGGCCGAAGCGATTCCTTGACCGTCCGGGACAATCGGACCCTGAGGGAGTACGTCTTGCCGCTGGAGCGAGGGGCGCTTCGGGCGACGGAGCTACGCCAGATCAAGGTCTCGGAGACGGATCCCGGGCTACTGAGCTACGACCCGGCCTTCCAGAACACCGCCTCCTGTCAGAGCGCCGTGACGTATCTCGACGGTGCCGCCGGGATCTTGCGTTACCGAGGTTACCCGATCGAGGAACTGGCGGAGAAGAAGAGCTACCTCGAGGTGGCGTACCTCCTCATCCACGGAACGCTCCCGCGCCCGAGCGAGCTCGCGGAGTGGACGCACCAAGTCACTTACCACACGATGGTCCACGAGAACGTGAAGAAGTTCATGGACGGGTTCCACCACGACGCGCATCCCATGGGAATGATGGTGAGCACGCTCGCCGCCCTATCCACCTTCTACCCCGAGGCGAAGAAGGTTCACGACGCCACGCTTCGGGAGCGTCAGATCCACCGCCTCGTCGCGAAGATCCCCACGATTGCCGCCTTTGCCTACCGCCACTCGATCGGCATGGCGTACATCTATCCGAGCAACGACCTCGGCTATGCCACCAATTTCCTCGCGATGATGTATCGGCCTTCGTGGACGACCCACTACGACCCGGACCCGGTGCTCGCCAAGGCCCTGGACACGCTCTTCGTCCTCCACGCCGACCATGAGCAGAACTGCAGCACGAACGCGATGCGGGTCGCGGGGAGCTCCCACGCAGATCCGTACGTCGCCTCGGCGGCGGCGTCGGCCGCGCTCTACGGACCGCTCCACGGAGGGGCCAACGAGCAGGTGGTCCGCATGCTCCAAGAGGTCGGGTCGAAGGAGAACATCCCGAAGTTGATCCGCCAAGTGAAATCCGGCAAGCGTCGCCTGATGGGTTTCGGGCACCGCGTCTACAAGAGCTACGACCCGCGCGCGCGGATCATCAAGCGGGTCGCCGACTCGGTCTTCTCCGTCACCGGGCGCAACCGGCTGATCGATATCGCCCTCGGGCTGGAGGAGGTGGCGTTGTCGGACGACTACTTCATCCGGCGGCACCTGTATCCGAACGTCGACTTCTACTCGGGGATCATCTACCAGGCAATGGGCTTCCCGACCGACATGTTCCCCGTGCTCTTTGCTATCCCCCGGATGTCCGGATGGCTCGCCCAGTGGCAGGAGATGCTGCTGGACGAGGAGCAGAAGATCGCCCGGCCACGCCAGCTCTACGTGGGCGCGAGTCTCCGACACGTTCCGGGGTGACCGGAGCCGATCGACTCGCCCGAGCGCTTTCGTCCGCGGGTGATCGAGTCCTCGGTCGCTTCCGAGTCGTCCTCTCCCGAACTCTCCTCGCACCTGAACGGCCATCCATGGCATGGATGAGCCGTCTTGAACCCCCCGGGAAGGTTAACGCCAATCAGCGGGCTTCGCTCGTCGGAGTGGAGCACCTCCGCCTCATCCCGGGCGATGGGGCCCGGAGGGGTCAAGAGGTACGAGCGACCGCGGCGACTTACGTCGGCGACGACCTGACGGCCCTGAGGCGATCGACGACGCGGTGACCGCGTGGCTCATCCCAATGACAGGGTAGCTCGTCTAGGGGAAACCGGCGGAAACGGGATCACGGAGCAAAGGTAGCTCTGTACCTACCATCGCTCGCCGGCATGGCCAGTTGGCCGTAGTACGCCCTGTTCCATCAGTCGATCCCGCCAAAGGTGGAGCAAAGTGAAGATCGGACTTGGAGCCGTGGCGGAGTCTCCGGCCCTCCTGAAAGGGGCGCATCCGCCGGCGGTTCTGAGAACGCCGATACGCTCGGCCGTAGGAGATCCGGCCGTGGTTCCGAGGCAGCTTACGGCGCTCCAGTCCGGTTCTCTGCCGAGGAAAGAGGCTCACGCGTGAACCGCCCCCGAGGGGAACCGGTCGTCGGGCTCCTCGGTGACTCGGAAGAGCCAGAGCTTCAAGCGGTCGAGCGCCACCGCAGTCCCGACGACCGCGCCGAGCACCGCGAGCAGGACAAGCGGCGATACCGGGGCCATCAACACTCCGAAGATGGCGAGGAGGCTCACCGCCAAGAGGTCGAGACCGGAGGCGAGGAGGAGGGTCCGGCTGGGCCGGGAGTTCCAGAACGGGCCACGTTCCCGGACCAAGTACAGGGTCGCCTGGCCGGAGAAGACGAGGTACAGGAACACGACGGTCTGAAGGGTCGCGAGCGGCCATCGAACGACCTCGACCCCGACAAAGACGAGGGCGAAGGAGAGGGCGAGCCATCCGGACGCGATGGCGACTCCGATCACGACCATACGGCGGACGTTCCACCGGTCCGGGCCCCGAGCGGTCCGCGCCTGGTCCGTGCCGACCGAGATCATCACGAAGTCACCGGCGAAGATCATGAGCAGGACGAGGAACGGGGTCGTGAGGAGCTGGCCCGTAATGAGGAACCCGACGCAGAGCAGCGTCACGAGCTGGATGTTTTTCGAGATCTTGTTGAGCATCCAGGTGAGCATGCGCCGGTACACGCGTCGTCCTCCTTCGACCGCGTTGACGATCCCTCCGAGCCCGGGGCGAGTGAGCACGATCTTCGCCGATGCTTTCGCCACATCCGTCGCATTCGAGACCGCCACCCCTACCTCGGCTTGCCGCAGCGCGGGGGCGTCGTTGACCCCGTCCCCGGTCATCCCGACGATCCGTCGGCGGTCCTGGAGGGCGCGCACGAGCGTGAACTTGTCCTCCGGGTACATCCCGGCGAACCCCGCGAACTCCTCCGAAGCCCGGGAGAGGTCCTCCCGGCTTCCGACCGGCCCATCGAGCCCTAGCGAGCGACCGACCGCACGGGCCGTCGTGATCCCATCGCCCGTGACCATGACCACGCGAATGCCCAACTCATGAAGCGTGCGGATCAGCCCGGACGCCTCCTCGCGGATCGGGTCCGCCAGCGCGACGGCTCCCACGGTGCGCAGTGCCCCTACGGGCCCCTTTCCAACGGCGAGGATTCGGTAGCCCTGGGATCCCCACTCGTCCTGGAGCGCCGCCAGCTCGGCCGGCAGCGATGCGAGCGCGCCGATCGCGGCCGGTGCGCCCAGGACCACGCGGATCGCCTCTCCGTTCTCTCGGATCCAGGCCTCGGACCTCTTCGCCGCCGGGTCGAACGGAACGAACTGAGTTCGATCGGGGCGCGGAACCCTTCGTCGGTGGGCGGCGTCGAGGATCGCGATATCGATCGGATCTTGGGTGGATTCGTCGCACGCGGCAGCCGCAAGCGAGAGGACCTGGTCGGGGGTCAGGTCCGTGAACGGCCGCAGGTCGGTCACTGTTTGTCGGTTTTGGGTGAGCGTCCCGGTCTTGTCCGCGAAGAGGAGATCCATGCCCGCGGCGTCCTCCACCCCCGACAGCCCCGTGACCAGGACCCCTTCCCCGGCCAGCCGACGCGACTCGATCGCGGAGGCGACCGTGAACGTGGCGGGCAGCGCGACGGGTACCGACGCGATGAGGATGATCAGAAGGAACGGGACCAGGAAGAGTAGGTTCGTCGCTTGGACCAGGCCATCGCCCACCACGAGGAGCGCGAGCACGGCGTCGGCGACGATGAGGTAGCTCACGACCTTGAACATGAGGTCCTGGAGGTGGCTGCGCGCGTGCGCCGAACGAACCAGTTCGGCGGTCCGACCGAAATAGGTGCGAACACCGGTGGCGGAGACCTCTCCTGTGGCCTCGCCTCGGCGGATCACCGAGCCGGAGAACACCGGCTGGGCCGGACCGCGGGAGACGGCGGTCGACTCTCCCGTCAGCATCGACTGGTCGACCTCGACCGAGCCGTCCACGAGGTAGGCGTCCGCGGGCACGAT
>JAKAZU010000011.1 GCA_021826525.1 Thermoplasmata archaeon | reverse complement strand
GACCGACTCCGCCATCGGCTCCCACGGAAACCGCTCGGGCCGCCCTCGTCGGTGAGGTCCGGGGCGACCGACGTGGGGTTGGTGGCTCCATCCCCGAGGGTTGGGCATCTCGGGGAGGATCTCTTCGAGCAGTCGGGTGACGATCTCGAGCTCATGCCGACGGACCCGATCGTAGGCCCGGTAGGCGGCGCGACGGTCTTCGGGCATCTCGAGGAGAGATTCCGGTCATTTAGACCCGCCTGCGCTCCAGTGGAAGCGGGCCTCCCTCCTCGAGAGCTCTACCCGTTCATCGAATTATGGGACCCAGCTAGCGCGGTCGGCCTCGGGAGGTCTCCCGGTCGGCTCAGGGGACCAAGTTCAAGAGCTACCCCCCGGTACGGTATTGATCCTCGCCGTCGTGGGGGGTGCGATAACCCTCAGCGAGAGCCGGGGTTCTGTGCCACACCGAGGGGATTCGGTGCCACGATGCAATCAGAGGATGGAATCCCGACGAAGAGCGTTGCCGGCACCCTCTCTTCGTGTCTGTGCTCTAATCCAAATAAGGGCCGAGGCTGAAGGTACGGTGACGGTAATCCGAAAGCCGACTCGATTTCAAGGGGGCGCTCTGACGTGGAGAAGGATTATGATGAACTCGGGACAACCCATCGACCAGCCGAGGATTCCTCGGATTAGGCCAACGCCGGTTTGGGACGGTGATGGCCGATTCGAGCCCACGGTCTCTCCCTGGCGAGGCGCGGTGGCTGGGTTTGCCAATAGTGCTATCGAATCACGCAATCACATCCGCCAGCGATCTGTGCATGGGTGTGGACGACGTCACCCTCGTCTTGGAACCTGAACAGCCCGGGTGCGTGCCACCTACGGGATGGCGGCCAGTTTCACTTCCTCCTTCAGCAGCTCCCGCATGTGGAGTCGACGTAGCCCGTCCCCGATCCGATCCGTGACGTTCAGATACCACGTCTTCGCCTCGTTCCCCAGCCGCACCTCGACCCGCTCGACCCGGCCGAGGTCTTCCAGCAGTCGCTCCTGATACTCCGCCACCTCGTCCTCCTTGACCCCGCCCTCGATCAGGTGCTGGTGCAAGGCCGACTGCAATCGCAGCGCCAGCATGCAGCCAGCATGCACACGAACAGATACGCCCGCACCCGCCGTTCCAACCGATGGCGCACCGGCTCGAGTTCCACGAACGTCTTCGCCGTCCGGAAACACTTCTTCAGGTCGAGACTGGACGACCCGGCCCACGGCAGAACAATCGGAGCTGCTCGCCGCTCTCGGAGCGACGCCCTACCTACCTGTCTGTCCCGCAAGAGCTCAGAAAGTCAGGCTCAGGACTCGGTGTCGCCACTGGCCTCCTCCTTTCGAGCGATCTCGAACTCGCATGTCCCGGCACCCATCGCGATGCACTTCGTCTCGACGCAGGTCATCTCGCCGCCGAGGATTGTTGAGAAGGCGCCCGCGAAGTAACCTCGGAAGAACTGGCTGTAAGGATTGAGGACCTGGTGGTCCGCGCATTCGACCGACTCCGACAGGCGGATACGGGCGGTGCCCTCCTCCGGGTCGATATCGAGCAACTTCACGCGTCCAAAGCCGGCGAGAGCCAATCCCTCGAGAAGATACTCCAAGTGTATTCGGACGTTCTCGGTCCCGCCCAGCACCTTGGCATGTCGCGCCCACGCCTCCCTCCCGAGCTGGGCTCCCTGCCGGTAGACCAGGGCCGCGCCGCCGCTTCCCATCTCCTCACGGAGGGTGTCCAGCGTCGAGAACAGGTAAGGCGAAGTCAAGGCGGTCACGCGCAGGCCCGAGTCGCGCGACCGCAGGGGCAGCGCCTTCCCGACCAGCAGCCCGTCACGCCCCTCCTCCACTCGAACGGCACGGACAATTCCGCTCTCGCGCAGTCTCTCCTCGAGCGCCGCCCGGATCCCCGCCGTGTTCCCCTCCACATACAGATGACCGACCGCGCATCCGCCCGGGATGCCGGACATCGAAACATGAAGGAGGTTGAGCGATTCGCTTCGGAGGATGTCGGCCACGGCCGCGAGGGCGCCGGGCCGGTCCTCCGTCTGGACCGCGATGTGGAAGAGGGCCTTGCCGGGCCGCGCGAAGAAGAGCGGGAGGTCGTACCAGTCTAGGGGGCTGCTATCGGACGGGGGCATCTCGCATAGCCTGCGGGCCGGGGCGATTTTCTTCATCGCGATCGCGAGAATCATCGCGATCCAGGTACTTGTAATTGTTAGCGGAGTAGAGTAGGTCACTTGTCTGAAGGCCGCGGGCGAAAAACAGGATCGGGGTAGGGGCGTTCAGCCGAAGCTCACCAGGCCCGGGTGACCGGGCCCGTCCCGTATCAGTTGCTGGCCGCGCAACCGTAACGTCTGTACTACCGTTGGCGCGTATCCTTGTAGATTCGTACACCCATCCTGGGGAGACCTGCCCGGGTGGCTGAGGGGGGCCTGGGGGGAGACCGAACCGAAAAGAACCGATTGCCCTCAAGCAAGCGTCGTGTTAGCCGCTAGCATGATTCCAGTTTGGCAAAGTTAAATTACTTGGACCCCCCCCGCTTACCCCCTCCCCCGGTATCATGTGGTGCGGCGAGTTATCTCACACACTCGCGCGACGGCAACGAGATATGCGCGCATGGTCTGGTGCGATGATAAACTTGCTCATAGCCATTCTTCCAAAGGCCAGCGGGAAAGGAGACCGAGGGGGACCCCAGGTGAGCTATGGACCGAATGGTTCGTATTTCCCATGAAGGACCTTGGGCGTCGATAGCGAAGAGGGGAGCGTGTCCGATACTTCCAATCTCTTGCTCTACCAGATACTTCGCGGCCCTGAAGCGGTCGCAGACGTTGTGAAGGTGGAGGGCGGGATCGTTGTACCCGTTTCCCACGCGTCCTATCTCGGCATTCCCGTTGGAGATGCGATTGCCGACCTGCGCCAGCGGGGCATTCTCCATCCCTCGAGCGGGAGTGAGAGCCGGTTCGAGATAGAGCGGGACCAGCTACCACCCGTAGTCTCGGTCCTAGATTCCGTCGGGCGAGCCCTACGAGATGCCGGCTACGAAGTTCAGATTCCCGCATCGATCAAAGGGAAGTCCGGAGTCGAGCACTACTTTGATATTCTAGCGCGCCGGAAAGGGCGTCAATTCGTGTTCGATGTAGAGGCACCTCCCCCCCCGACCCGGCCCGGGCGACTTCAAGTGCTGGGACACTACGCGAAAGTTAGCGACATGCCCGATGCCAACCTGCGTCCCTCGCTCGTGGTGGTTCCTCCCCTCGCCGACGACGGGCGACGGCTGTCGGAGGCATATGGAGTGGATGTCATCGAGGCGGACCTCGCGGAGAAGATCGGCGAGCGCGTGCGCTCGTTCGTCTCCACCCCGGCCGCCGTCGGCCACGTGAGCACGGGCTGCGCTCAGCTGGACACGCTCTTGGGAGGCGGATTCATCGACGGGCGGATCTATCTCGTGGTGGGCGACGTCGGATGCGGAAAGACGACGCTGGCCCTTCAGTTCCTGACCGCGGCGGCCCATCGCGGCGAGCGCGGGATGCTGGTGACGACCAATTCTACGCCGGCGGAAGAGGTCGCGTTGGCCGAGAGCCTGGGATTCGATCTCCGCGCCCAGGTGCGCAAGGGCATGATCACGGTCCTCAGCCTGACGAACGCGTTCGACACGCTGATCGAGGGCCACGCGAGCCCGGAGGCGCAGAGACGCTCATCGAACCGGGTCCTGGAGGAGCTCTTCACGCGGGTGCAACTCGACAATCCCAAGCGTATCGTGATCGATACGGTCAGCCCGTTCGTCCCGGTCCGCCGCTACGAGGAGGTCCGGGACTTTCTCCGTGGCCTGAGCCGGATGAACCGCCTCACGCTCCTGACCGAGGAGTTCGGCCTTGACGGGGGCGATACCGCCATCGAGGAGTACTTCGTGACGGGGGTCATCGTCCTGCATCGCCGAGTCCACCCGAGCGGCGCGGTGGAGCGGACCCTGCGCGTGGAGAAACACCGAGGAGCCGTTCACAATATCGAGGCCCATCCCTTCCGAATCGAGCCGGGTCCGGGACTGGTGGTCCAATGATCGACCCCTCGATGGAGCCCGAGGAAGTGCCTCAACGGGAGCCCCGATGGAACGGCCGAACTTTCCTCGATAGAAAAGTGCGGGGAAGGAGTCGGGGTGGGGAGGTCGGGCATCCGTGACCGGCTCCGACCATACTCCCTCTCCACACTCCCACCGCCACGCTCCGAAGCCGATTCCGGTGTACTTCCGCCGGGAGAAGGGCCGGCTCGTGCACATCACGCTCGGGCTGGCCCACGAGCCAGGGAGCTTCAAAGCTGCCCTCGGGGCCCTCCCCGAGAAGGCGGTCAATCTCCTCGCGGTCAGCATCTCGAACGGGGCACAGCGGACCGGTACGGCCGAGGGCCACATCTTCGCGGAGATCGAGTCGCCGATGACCCCGGAAGAGCTCGAAGCGACACTCCGAGCGGTCCCGTCCGTCCGACACATTCGGGTCCAAAGCGACGTAGAGGGGCGGATCATCGATGACTCCTTCCCACCGAGGGTTTCGGAAGCCGGGCGGGTGCTCCTCTTCTCGGCCTCGAGCTTCCGCGAAGCCCTCGCCCGGATGCGGGCGGCGATGGGGTCGGGGGGCGCGGTGCTGGTCTACGACTTCGGGGTGTACCTTGGCGAGCAGCTCGCCCAAGAGGCCGTACGGTTCTTTGGCCGGGACTTCCTCCGCGGCCACATTGCCTACTCCATACGGATGGCCTCGTCGATGGGTTGGGGCAATCTCGAGGTCTTCGAGGCCGACATGGAGAAGGGAACGGCGACGATCCGGGCCTACGAGAACTTCGAATGCTACCGAATCACGGGCGCTGCCTCGCCCTACAGCCAGGCCGTCCGCGGGATGCTGGCCGGCTACTTTAGCGGTGTCCTGGGGACGCCGGTCTCCTGTCAGGAGACCGAGTGCATCGCGAAGGGTGACGAGGCGTGCGTCTTTCATATCGAGCGTAGCACGACCGCTGCGGAAGAGGCGGCGGTGCTCCCCGGGTAACCTTCGAATACGGCACCCGGAGGAGGTTCCCTGGACGGCGGCCGACTCTCCCCGGGCATGTGACGCGCATGGTGAACGTGCCGGGCGTACTCGGAACCGCGGGCCACGTTCGACCACGGTACGGCACCCGCGCCTTTCGTATCGAGCGCGGCGAGCCCGAGCTCGCACGCCGCGTTCACGAACCCACGGAGGGCTCGGTCCGGAATCATCGTCGGCGGCCCCACCTGGGTCGCGAGGGACCGGAGAGCACGGAGGGGGGCGACCGGTGCGGATTCGGCGCGCGGAGAGTGGCAACCCGTAAGTGGTCATGCCGGCTCGGTCTTGTCGTGGAGATCGACGGTTGCCCACTACCGGAAGACCGGATGTACGACATGGACAATCGTGTCTGGGCCCGGCGGTCCGAAGCGGACGGTACGTGGACCATCGGCCTCCTGGCACCGTTCATGGCGTTCATCGGGCCGGTCACCCGGGTCACGTTCCGGCCCCTTACGCCGACCATCGAACGCGGCCGGTCGCTCGGAATGGTGGAGACGGTTCGGTTTACGGGCCCGGTGAGGACCCCGGTCGCCGGGGACTGGGTGTCGCAGAACCCCGATCTCGTGACGCACCCGCGCTGGTTGAACGACGATCCGTACGGCAAGGGTTGGTTCGCGAGGGTGCGCCCCCCGCCCGGGGCGGCCCCGCCCCCGGGCCTCGAGACCGCCGAAGCGGTGCGCGCGCGCGTCGCGCAATGGATTGCGCACGATCGAATCCGCTGCTGGCCCCAGACCCCGGACGTTCAGATGTTCGAGATCGGCGTGGAGTGCTCGGCGATCCTGACGCAGCTCAATGACGAACTGGCCCGGCGTCCGGCCGGCACCGCGGTGATGCTCGTGACCGACGACCCCACGAGCCCGATCGAGATGCAACGATGGTCCGACCAGACCGGCCACGCGGTGCTCGCCACCCGCCGGGACGAGGCGCTGTACACGTTTCTCGTCCGGAAGGAGGAGCACCCCGTGCCTCGGATGCCCCGAAGGGATTGAGGTCGGGGTGGCCCCGCTTAGGGCTTTTCGATCGGGGTCCGCACGAGGTTCCCCCACTCCGTCCAGGATCCATCGTAGTTCCGTACCTTCTCGTGGCCCAGTAGGTAGGTGAGGACGAACCACGTCACGCTCGAGCGCTCCCCGATCCGGCAGTAGGTGATCGTGGGGGTCCCCGCGGTGACGCCCTTGCCCCCGTAGATCGCCTCGAGCTCCTCCCGGGACTTGAACGTCCCGTCGTCGTTGACGGCGGAGGCCCACGGGATGTTCTTCGCGCCAGGGATGTGGCCCCCGCGCTGCGCGTGCTCCGTCGGGTACTCGGGCGGGGCGGTGATCTCGCCCGAGAACTCCTTGGGCCCACGGACATCGACCAGTACCGTTTTCCCGGCTTGGACGTGCCGGAGCTCCTTGCGCACGTCGTCCAAGTAGGCGCGAAGGTGTTCGTTCGGGTTTCCCGCCGTGATACGGCCGGCCGGATAGCTCGGAACCTCCTTCGTGAGCGGTCGATCCTCGGCGATCCACTTCTTGCGACCGCCGTTGATCAGTTTCACGTTCTTGATCCCGTAGTACTGCAAGACCCAGAACGCGAACGACGCGAACCAGTTGTTGAAGTCCCCGTACAGAAGGAGGGTCGTGTCTTCGTGGATCCCGGCCTTGCGAAGGAGGGCCGTGAGCGCGTCTTTCGACACGATGTCCCGGGAGAGGGGGTCGTTGATGTCCTTGCGCCAGTCCATCAGGACGGATCCGGGAATATGTCCCTGGTCGTAGTTCGCCGCGGGGTCGTAGTCGACCTCGGCGATCCGAACGTTCGTATCCTTGGCGTGCTTCTCGGCCCAGTCGGTGTCGACCAAGACTTCGGGATGGGCGTACTCGCTCATGGTTCTCCGGTCAGTCTTAGATGAGCGCCTAATAGGTTCGTCGGACCGCACAGCGCCAGCCATTTTGTGCAAATTGAGCGCATGAGGCGCAATCGCATCGTGACGCGCCACGCCGCCCACGACCGGTCGTGACGGCCCATCAATACAAGATAACACGATTCTTCGCCATACCGAAGTTCTTAACTTTCCCGAGTTCCTCGCACTATCGATGCCCGACGTCGTCCTCCCCCGTCTCCATTGCTACCGGTGCACCTACGAGTGGATTCCGAGGAAGACCCGGGTCCCCGCATGCCCGAGGTGCCGGTCGAGGCTCTACGCAGTTCCGAAGATTCGTCCGGTGAAGCTCGGGAAGGGGCTTGGCATCGAAGAGATCATCACGCCCCGCCGGGATGAGATTCGGAGGCTGGCCCGGAAGTTCGGGGTGCGACGGCTCCGCGTCTTCGGCTCGGTCCGCCGCCGAGAGGCCCGTCCCGACAGCGACGTGGACCTCCTCGTGGAGTGGAAACGAGAGCACCCGCCGGTGGCGTTCCTCGACCTCCCCCTCGCGCTGGAAGATCTGCTGGGCCGGAAGGCAGATGTCGTGACTCTCGAGGCGCTGCATTGGTCGATTCGCCCCAAGGTGGAGGCGGAGGCGGTCCCTCTGTGACTGCGGAGAACAAGGTCCGCCTCGCCCGAATGATCGAAAACGGCGAAGATGTGTTGGCATACGCTCGGGAGGGACGCAAGGCGTTCCTCACCGACCAGAAGCTTCAGGATGCGGTCATGTGGAGACTCTCGAACTTCACCGAGGAAGCCGATAAGCTGTGGAGAGGCCTCGCCCGCGACAATCCGCGTATCGATTGGCGCGAGTTGAGCCGGTTACGTCAGGACTACCATCACGGCTACGCCTCGATTCGCCCGGACGATGTGTGGGAGTTCATCACGCGGAGGCTCCCCTTGCTCGTGTCCCAGCTGCGGCAGGCACGGGTGAAACCGGGGTTCCCCCGAGAGCGAGGGGCGGTTTCTGACGGAGACGGCTCGGTCTGAAGCCCCCCGCCGAGATAGCAACACTCCGGGCCTCCCGCAGTCCGCTCGGGGCCTTCATCGGGTCCTCGGGTTCAGGTGGGGGAGGAACAGGTTCCTCGGACCCCACGTCTCTGGCCAACTTGTGCGGTTTCCGCCCATTCGGCCCAATCACGGTGTGGTGGGCGATGCCGATCTCGGCCGTGGGGACCGCGCACACCCTTCCCGGTCACGGGGAAGAGCCGGAGTGACCGTCAGGTGGCTCACAGCGAGTACGGTGCTTCGGCTACCCGTGCCGTCCTCGTTTGGGTAGCGCGGCGTCCGAAACCTCGATCGTCTCCGGGTCGAAGCCGAGCCGGGCGAGCTCGTCCCGGATCCGGGCGCGGTGGTCCCCCTGCAGGTAGACCTCCCCGTCCACGACGCTACCTCCCGTGGCCAGCCGGTTCTTGAGCGCGCGCGTCGTTTCCTCCAGATCGACGCCCGGAGGGAATCCCGAGATCACCGTCGCCGGTTTGTTGTATCTTCGGGGCTCCGCCCGTACGCGGATACGCGCGGTCTCTCGGTCGAGGGCGCTCAAAATCTCGTCAAACTCGTCCGGACACATCGTTGCAGGTTTCCTACGGTCCTCCCTCGCGTAGAGAGAGGAATGGAACAAGGACCGAAGCTGCCGCGGGCCGGCCGGTACCGAAGGAAACCGAGGAAGGACCGGGTTCGATGCTCGCAGCCACCAAAGGTCCTAGGTCGACGGAGGGTTTGAACGTTTGCTCGCGGGTCGTCGGGTCGGGAGCCCGATAATTGTTTCCCGACGGGGCAGGCCCGCGGGCGCCGGCGGGCCCGCAGAAGCCCCCGGGGCCGTAGGGCCCCACCCGCGGTGTCTCGTTGCGAGGGGCCGCCCGTTCATTCCGGCCTCCGTGGTCCGCAGCGGGAGCGGGTCGGCCCAACGGGGTTCGGACCCGGGATCGGCCCCGAACCGCGCGGGGTCCGGCACCCGCCAACGGCGGCCGGGAGCCGAGGGAGCGTCAGTCGGTCCGCCACCGGTAGAGCCGTAGGGCGATCCAGATCCCCACCGCCGCGCTGAAGAGGAGGAGCCCGGCGTAGACGACCATGTTCGTAACCGGCTGCGGAGTGATCCCGAGAGCTCCCTGGACCAGGAGAGCCGCATAGGTCGTGGGCACGAAGTGCGCTACGTCCTGCCAGACCGAGGGGAGGATCGCGATGGGGTAGTAGAGCGGAGCGAGCATGCCGAGGACGGTGAACGTGAGGTTGCCGACGGGGTAGATCGCCCGCTGGGTCTTGATGCGGCTCGAGATGCCGATCCCAATCGCGCTGAACAGCACCCACAGCACGAACAGGCTCCCGACGAGCACGAGGAGCGGGTACACCCCGAACACGGCTCCGTCCTGGGTGACCTGCCAAGCTAGGAGCGTCCCGAGGATCGCGAGGGCGGGGATCATCGCGATCAGGTTCGAGAACGCGATCCCGAAGAGGTAGCGGAGGCGCCCGAGCGGGCTCGCGACGAAGAGGTCCTGGAGCGAGCACTCGATCCGCCAGACGGCGCTGTCGCCGAGCGTCCACGAGCCGATGTTCTGCATCGTGAAGAGCATCGCGCCGGCGATCTCGAGCGCGAAGTACTGCGGTCCGATGAGGCGCAGGAAGAACAGGAACATGAACGGCAGCAGGATGGGCGCGATCGCGACCGCCGGGTTCCGACCGATCCATCGCCAGCCGACGATCGCGAACGCCGGCAGGGCGTGGCCCCGGCGGCGGCTCGCCTCCTCCACGATGTCGACGGCGCGGCTCGCCATGCGCTAACCCTCCCGGACCGTGCGACGGGCCCAGTAGATCGCGAACCCGAAGAGCGCGGTCGTCTCGGCCACCAGGGCGATGGCCGCAAAGAGGATCCGCGAGGTCACCACCGGGATCGCGCCGATCGCCGCCTGCATCAGGCTCGCGGCCGCACTCGGCGGGAGAAGGAGCGCGATCGGCTGAAGGCCGGCCGGAAATGCCGTCAGCGGGTAGAACACCGGGAAGACCACCCCGAACGTCGTGAAGAAGAGGCTCGCGTAGGCCCAGATCGCCCGGTTGTCCCGGAAGAATGTCGAGAAGGTGTATCCGATCGACGCGCTCGAGATCCACACGCACAAGCACAGCGCGAGGAGCAGGGCGACCTCGGGCAACGTGAAGCGTACGACGATCTCCGCGAGGATCCCCATCACGATGACCGGCGTGATGTACACGAAGAGGATCCCGCCGGCCATCCCGAGGAAGTACCCCTCGGGCGAGAGCGGGCTCGCGAGGTAGAGGTCGTTCGCCTTGTGGTCGATCCGGATGTAGGCGGCCTCGTTCAGGAGGCGCTGGCCCATCGTGAACATCGAAAAGATCAGCGCGCCGACGAAGGCGATGCCGAGCAGCGAGGGGTCTAGGATCCAGACGAAGACGAGCACGACCCCTTGGATGACCATGCTCGTGGCCATCGCGGTGAGCTCGTTCGCCTGGACCAGGACCTCCGTCCAGAAAAACGCCGGTAGTCCTCGGAACGCCCGCGAGCGCGCGGGGGCCGTGCCTTCAGTTGTCGTCCTCATTGATCGATCGGCCGACGAACCTCAGGAACGCCTCTTCGAGCGTGACGGGGCCCACGGTGGCGGTGAGCTGTTCCCGGACGGCGACCGCCATCAGCTCCCCGAGCTTTTCGGGAGAGACGATCACGGTGCAGGAGCTCCCGTCGACCACGCACTCGCCGAACGACTCGAAGAGCGGACGACGCTCCGCTCCCTTCGCGAGCGTGACTTTGAGGGTCCCCCCGACCGACGCCTTGAGCTCCTCGGCCGTCCCCTTCACAAGGACCCGGCCCCGGTCGATGATGTAGAGGCGGTCGCTGAGCGCTTCGGCTTCGTCGAGGTAGTGGGTGGTCAGGAGCATCGTCGATCCGCGGCGCGTGAGCTCGCGCAGCGCATCCCACACGGCCCGTCGCGCGAAGGGATCCATCCCGATCGTCGGTTCGTCCAGGAAGAGGAGCGGGGCCTCGGTCGCGATCACGGTCGCGACCATCGTTCGCTGACGCTGTCCGCCGGAGAGGGTGATCGCGAGACGGTCCTGGATATCGGTGAGCCCCATCTTCTCGAGCGCCTCCGCGGTCCGCGCCTTCCCGACCTCGCGCGAGAAGCCGCGGGCGCGCAGGTAGGTGTATACCTGTTCGTAGGGGGTCAGGTGGAAGAACGGCTTCCCTTCCTGCGGCACGACCGCGATCAACGGTCGGGCGAGCTCCGGGTCCCGGTCCGCGTCATGGCCGAAAATCTCGATCGTGCCGGAGGTCGGGCGCAGGAGCGTGCTCGCAATCCTCAGGAACGTGGTCTTGCCGGCCCCGTTCCGACCTAGGAGGGCGACGCGCTCGCCGCGGTGCACCTCCAGGGAAACGCCGGCGAGGGCCGTCGTCGGCGGCGCCCCGCGGGACTGGTAAACCTTCCGAAGGTCGTGGCTGCGAAGAGGCTCCGCGCTCATGGGAGGAGCGCGGCACGCCGAGCGCGATACTTAGGGACGGCGCTGGACAAACCTAACCAATCCCCGCGGTGGGTCCGTCGTCGCGCGTGGCGGCTCCCTACGGAGCGAACGTGCGGTTCTACCCTACCCACAACCGCAGCCGCCGCCGTTGGCCGAGTTCGATCCGCAAGAGGTGCAGCCGCCGGCCATTCCCGCCTCGTCGGGAACGGGAAGGGTCGGGTTGGTGATCTTGAACCCCGACTCGTGGATGTCCTCCACGTAGTCGATAACGGCCCCGTTGACGAGCGGTACGCTGGACGGGTCGACGATGACCTGGAGCCCGTCGACGTTCACGACCTCGTCGTCGGGTCGGGGCTTAGCGAACGCCATCCCGAAGGAGGCCGCGGCCGGACCCGCGCCGCATCCGCACCCACTCCCGCAGCTCCCGCCCCCGGGCTGGGCATAGACGCGGACCCCGATGCCGGGTTTCTGCCCGGCCATCAACTGCTTGACCTGCTGGGCGGCGGCCGGCTTGACCTCGATAGCGAACATGGTAGCTCTCCGAGAGAAACGAGGACGACTGGGACTTAAGGGCTTCGTGACGTAGGCAGCGACATTCGCCGGCGGGCCAGTCTCGTGCGTCGCCGTGTCAGGGGCTCTCCCCTCGGCGGATCGGTAACCTTGGGGTCGGCGCCGTGGTTCATACATCCCCGAATAAAGGCGGAAACGCTCCGTCCATCGGTGGAGGAGTTCGCCGGAACCGTGGCCCTCTCAACGGATTCCGTTCCCAGGTCCTCATCGGCCGACGTGGCCTGGGACCGACCCCCGGATGGCCTCTCCCTGACCGTCCTGGAGTTCAGCCTGTCCACTGCCTCTTTAGACGAGCTGGAAGCCGTCACGAAGGCGGCCAGCCCCGACCGGCTCACCGCCCTTTGGAATGACCACCCCGAGCTCAAGGAGCTCGCGCTGGTGCGGACGTGCCACCGCGTGGAGTGCGTCGTGCTTCACCATGCGCCCATCGCTTCGTTCCGGGCATCCCTCCCGGGCCGCGCCGACGCGTGGAGGGAGTGGACCGGTACGGAGGCCGTACATCACCTGTATCGCGTGGCCGCTGGGCTCGAGTCGCTCGCGTGGGGCGAGCGGGAGGTCCGCGAACAGATTCGCGCCGCCGGACACCGGATCCGTACCCGTCACCCCCGCAGCGTCCTCGGGGATCTCTTTCGTTCGGCGATCGACGCTACGGACCACTGGGAGGGACCCGCCCCCTCCCGGCGATCGATCGCCTCGATCGCGGCGACCACGCTGCTGGAGGAGATCGCCCGACCGTTCCCCCGTGTCCTCGTCGTGGGATCCGGAACCGTAGGGTCCCAGGTCGTAGAGGCGCTCGGTCCGTACGCGCGCACCACCATCCTCTATCGCCACAAGCCGCCGTCCGATGACTTCCTCCGGGCGAACGGCGCACGGGCGGCATCGATCGACGCGATCGCGGCGGAACTGCCGTTGTGCGATGGGGTCGTCGCGGCCGCGAAAGCGGGGGAGAGGATCCTGCGTCCGATCGACCTCATCGGACGCGATCGGGGGATCGTCCTCGTAGATCTCGGGGTGCCGCGGAACATCGACCCCCGCGTGGCCGAACTCCCCGGCATCCGACTGGTCGACCTTGCCGAACTGCATTTGCGTCATCCCCCTCCGGCCGACTCCGCGGCCCTCGACCGCGTCGCTCGGGCCCGAGCCCTCGAGCGTTCCGAGCAGCTCTCGAAGGAACTCGGCTCTCCGGACGTCGACGCGCTGATGCGGGCCATCGACTCCATCCGTCGCGAGGAGCTCCAACGTGCGCAGCCGTACTTCGGGCGGCTCACCGTGTCGCAGCGGGAAGCGATCGACCATTTCTCCCAGCGCTTGGTCCGACAGATGTTGCGGACCCCGCTCGATGAGCTGCGACGCCTCCCCCCCGGACCGGAGCGTGAGCGGTGGCTCGCGATGACGGCCCGGATCCTCGGGCCCGCCAGCGGACCGTGAGTCGGGCCTACCGCCTCGGTACTCGGTCGAGCCCGTTGGCCCGGGCGCAGGCGGACCTCGTCGTGCGACGTTTGAGGAGAACCCACCGCGAACTGTCCTTCGAAATCGTACCGATGACCACGGCCGGCGATCGACGAGCCGCCGCCGCGGATTTCACCGGGACGATCGAGCGGGCGCTCCGCGCCCGACAGATCGACCTGGCGGTCCATTCCACCAAGGACCTCCCTGCCCGGGATACCCCGGGACTCGTGATCGCGGCGTACCCTCGTCGGGCGGACCCCGGGGAGTGCGTCGTGGCCCGTCGTTGGCCCCTGCCCTCGGGCGCCCGCGTGGGGTCGAGCAGCGTACGCCGGCGCGCCCAGCTGCGGCGTTGGAGGCCCGATCTACGGATCTGGGAGATCCACGGGAACGTCGGAACTCGATTGGAGCGCGTCAGTTCAAAGACGGTCGACGCCGTGGTTCTCGCCCGGGCGGGACTCGAACGCCTTCACGAGACCGCACGGGTCACCGCCCGTCTTCCGGTAGCCCGCTTTCTTCCGTCGCCCGGGCAGGGAGCCTTGGCGGTGCAGACCCGACGGGAGGAGCGGTCCCTACGAAGAGCGCTCCGCGCGATCGACGATAGGACGACCCGAGCCGCCGTAGAATCCGAACGGGCGGTGGCGGAGATGCTCGGCGCGAACTGCAACGTGCCGCTGGGATCGCTCGGAGAGGTTCGCGGGGGCCAGTTATCTCTCCGTGCCGAGGTGCTCTCCGCGGACGGTCGGCGGACGATCGCGGCCGAGGCGATCGGAAATCCCCGCTCCCCGCGATCGGTGGCTCGCCGCGTTGTGGCCGACCTGAATCGGGGCGGAGCGCAGACCCTCCTCGCGCCGTATCGGTAGCGGCATGGTAGCCTCCCCGCGCGCGACGCTCGTACTCGTCAGTGCGCCGGACGCTCTCCCGGGACTGGACGAGGGGTTTCGCGCAATCGGGGTGCGACTCGTGCGGATCCCGGTCCTCGACTTCCTGCCGCGCCCCGTGTCCCTGTTGCGCGGCGCGCTCACGGAGTTCGGGACGTTCGACACCCTGGTCGTCACGAGCTCCGAGGTCGTGACGACGTTCGTTCGTCCCCTCTCTCGGCTCATTCACGCCCAAGGTCCCTCGCTCGAGATATGGGCCGCGGGCCCGACAACGGCGCGGGCTCTTCGAGACCGCGGCTTCCTCCGAGTGCATCAAGCCGCCGGGTTGGGTGCGCTTCCCATCGTGGAAGCGCTGCGCCGATCCCGACCGCGATCGGTCGTCTACCCGCGCAGCGACCGAGCCGGCCCCGGCGTGGCCCGGACGCTCCGAAGGCGGGGCGACCGAGTGCTGGACCTCGTGAGCTATTCCGTGCGCCCCCGGACCCGACTGACCCCCCGGGAAGTGCGCGCGCTCGCCGACTCGGACGCTTGGATCATGACCAGCCCTTCGGCCATATCGGCCCTCCGCTCGGCGTTGGGAAACGTCGGTCTCCGCTCGATGAGTCGGGCGGTCCAAGTGTGGGTCCTGGGCGAACGGACCCGGCGCGCGGCGCGCGGCCATGGGATTCACCGAGCCCGGAGCATCGGGGGAGTAACGACACAAGAGATAACCTACTACGTTTCTCGATGGTTCGAACATGGAGCCGACGAGCGCCGACGCCTCCGCGCGTCGGCATCGACCGCGTCGACTTCGACGGCGCGCCGCCGTACGGGACCTCGTCGCTCCGCCCACGCTCCCGGCCCGTAACCTCGTTTACCCGGTGTTCGTCGGGCCAGGGGATGGCCCCGCCGTGCCGATCGCCGCGATGCCCGGGATCGAGCGGGTCTCGGCCGGACGCACCGTGGCGTTCGCACGAGCCTTGCGCGGCGAGGGGATCCGAGCGGTCATGCTCTTCGGGATCCCAAGGTCGAAGGACGCGCGAGGGTCGGAGGCGGACGCCGACGATAGCGCGGTCGCTCTCGCGATCCGAGCGTTCCGCGAAGCCGCTCCGGATATCGTCGTCCTCACGGACGTGTGCCTGTGCGCCTACACCGACCACGGCCACTGCGGAGTCCTTAGGGGCGACGAGGTCGATAACGACGCGACACTCGATCGGCTCGGGTCCATCGCGGTCGCCCACGCGCGAGCCGGTGCGGAATTCGTGGGCCCCAGCTCCATGATGGACCACCAGGTGGGAGCCGTCCGGGACGCGCTGGACCGAGCGGGATTCTCGAACGTCGGGATCCTGGCCTACAGCGCCAAGCTGGCCTCCGCGTTCTACGGCCCGTTCCGGGAGGCGGAGGACTCTGCGCCGTCGTTCGGCGATCGTGCCGGCTACCAGATCGACCCCCGTCGCGCGGGCGATGCGCTCGCCGCATTCGCGCGGGATGCGCGGGAGGGCGCGGACATCCTCATGGTGAAGCCGGCGATGCCGGCGCTCGATCTGCTCGCCCGCGCCCGCGAGCGCTTCGATCTGCCGCTCGCGGCATACCAGGTCAGCGGCGAGTACTCGATGATCCGCGCCGCCGCGTCGCGGGGCTGGCTGGACGAGCCCGCGGCGATCTCGGAGTCGATCGAAGCGATCCACCGGGCGGGAGCGGACCTCGTGCTGACGTACTTCGCCCGACAGATCGCGGCCGGGGCGGGGGCGAGGTGATGTCCGGCACCCGATCGCCGGCGAAGGAACCCGAGGACGAGGGACCACGCGAGTTCGTGAAGTACAGCTTCTACCAGCTCCAGCCCGAGTGGCGGCGGCTCCCGGCCGAGGAACGGCGGACCGGCCGCGAGCGGCTCTCGGCGTTGCTCGACGCGCCGCCGGCCGGTCTGATCCTGCGCACGTACTCCACCGTCGGGACGCGGGGCGACGCCGACTTCGCGCTGTGGATGATCTCCCCGGACCTCGGACAGATCCAGGAGTTCCACGCCCGCATCCTCGGCACCCCGATGGGAGGGTACCTGACGTCGGCGTACTCGTACCTCGGGATGGCCCGACGTTCGGAGTACCTCGGCGAACACGCCGTGTCCGCCTCCGACGGTAGTCGGCGTCGGCCGTTCGACCTGCCGTACCTGTTCGTCTATCCGTTCGTCAAGAAGCGCGAGTGGTACTCGATCCCCTTCGAGGAGCGGCAGCGGATGATGGGCGAACACTTCCGCATCGGCCACCACTTCCCGCGCGTCCAGATCCACACGGGCTATTCGTTCGGCCTCGACGACCCGGAGTTCATCCTCGCGTTCGAGGCGGAATGGCCGGGGGAGTTCCTGGATCTCGTCCAAAAGCTCCGTCCGAGCGAGGCGAGTCGGTACACGGAGCTCGAGACCCCGATTTTCACCTGTCTCAGGGTCAGTCCCCCGCGCATGCTGGAGCTGGCCGAAGGTCTGCCGTGAGCCCGGAGGTCCCGGGGCCCCGATCGCGGGCACTGTTCCGTCGCGCGCAGCGCTCGATCGTCGGGGGGGTCGATAGCCCCGTGCGTGCGTTCCGAGCGGTCGGTGGCACGCCCGTGGTCTTCGCGTCGTCCCGCGGCGCGGAACTCGTCGACGTCGACGGCCGACGGTACCTCGACCTCGTGAACTCGTGGGGAGCGAACCTCCTCGGAGGAGCTCCCCCGACGGTCGTTTCGGCGGTGCGCTCGGCGGTCCGCGACGGGCTCAGCTTCGGGGCGCCCTCTCCGCGGGAGCACGAGCTCGCCGAGCGGATCCGGGCGGCCGTTCCCGAAGCGGAACGACTGAGGTTCGTAAGCTCCGGGACCGAGGCAACGATGAGCGCGATCCGGGTCGCCCGCGGGTTCACGGGCCGAACGGTCATCGTGAAGTTCGCCGGAGGGTATCACGGCCACTCGGACGGTCTCCTCGCCCGCGCCGGCTCCGGCGTCGCGACGGGGACCCTCCCGGACTCGGCCGGCGTGCCCCGAACCGTAGTCCGAGAGACCCAGGTGCTCCCGTACAACGACCTGGATGCTCTGGACCGGCTGTTCGAAAGGGAAGGAGAAAGGATCGCCGCCGTCATCGTCGAGCCGATCGCCGGCAACATGGGCGTCGTGCCACCGGTCGCGGGATTCCTACGTCGGATCACCCGTTGGTGCCGGCGCTCGGGCGCGCTCGCGATCGCGGACGAGGTGATCACCGGGTTCCGCCTCCGACGCGGGACCATCGCGCCGGAGCTCGGCCTGGACCCGGACCTCGTGACCCTCGGGAAGGTCATCGGAGGAGGGATGCCGGTCGCCGCCTACGGAGGTCGGCGTCGGGTGATGGAGGTCGTCGCCCCTATGGGCCCGGTCTACCAGGCCGGTACCTTATCGGGCAATCCGGTGGCGATGGCCGCCGGTGCTGCGGTGCTCGATGCGCTGCGCCCGAGCGTGTACCGTCGGCTCGAGCGAGCGAGCGCCCGGCTGGCCCAGGCAATCGAGGAGGGCGCCGCGTCCGCGGACGTTCGCCCGTTCTGCCTTCAACGGGCGGGATCGATGTTCGGCCTGTTCTTCTCGCGCGGGCCGGTGCTTTCGCTCGCGCACGCCCAGCGGTCGGACCGGAAGCGCTACGCGCGCTTCTTCCACGCCGCGTTGAGCGCCGGGGTCTACCTCCCTCCCTCGACGCTCGAGACGGCGTTCGTCTCGGCGGCGTACGGGCCGCAGGAGATCGATCGGGCAAAAACGGCGTTCGCCCGAGCGTTCCGTTCGGTGGCCGGGAGACCTTCGTGAGAGAACGGTTCCTTCGGGCGCTGCGCGGCGAGCCCGTGGACCGACGCCCGATCTGGCTCATGCGCCAAGCCGGGCGCTATCTCCCGGGCTATCGCGCGCTGCGCGCCACCCACCCGATCGTGGAACTCGCCCGGACCCCGGATCTCGCCGCGAGGGTCACGCTCGAGCCCGTCCGTTCGTTTGACGTCGATGCGGCGGTCGTCTACGCCGACATCACGCTTCCGTTCGCCGGCCTCGGTATCGAGTTCACGATCGACCCGGGGGTGGGTCCGGTGGTCCCCCATCCGATCCGGTCGGTTCGGGCGGTCGACGATCTACGGACGTTCGATGCCGAGCGGGACACGGGGTTCGTCGGAGAGGCGATCCGACGGTTCCACGCCGCCGGAACGGATCGACCGATCGTGGGATTCGCCGGCGGCCCGTTCACCCTCGCCTCGTACCTCATCGAAGGCGGACCCTCCCGGGATTACGCCGAGACGAAACGCATGATATTCGCCGAACCGACGGCCTTCGACCGGTTGATCGCGCGTCTCACCGAGATGACCATCCGCTACCTCACGATGCAGTCGAGGGCGGGGGCGAATGCGCTCCAGATCTTCGATACCTGGGTCGGCGCGGTCGGGGTCCGGACGTTCGCAGACCATCTCGAGTCCCCGCTGCGATCGATCTTCGACGCCCTGCGCGGCACGGGCCGCCCCACGATCTACTTCAGCACGGCCTCGGCGCATCTCACCGAGCGCCTCGGACGCTTGGGAGAGGACGCGCTCGGGGTCGACTGGCGCGAACCGCTCGGACGCGTCCGGGCCAAAGTGGGATCGGAGGTGGCCCTCCAGGGAAACCTCGACCCCGGCGCATTGCTGGCCCCTCCCGCGGCGCTCGAACGGGAGGCGGAGCGGGTCTTGCTTGAGGTTCCGGACGGCCGTTCGCACATCTTCAATTTAGGCCACGGGGTCTACCCCGCGACGGATCCGGCTCGGGTCCGGGACTTGGTGGAGTTCGTGCACGCCTACCCGATGCCGGGGGCCCCGCCATGACCGACGGATCGACGCCCTTGGGAGTGCTACTGATGGGATACGGCAGCCCCTCCGGACCGGAGGACCTGCCGGGGTACCTCACCGAGGTCCTGCACGGAACGGCGCCGAGCGAGGAAATGGTGGCGGAATACGTCCGTCGCTACGAGATCATCGGAGGTTCTCCGCAGAACCGCGTCCTCGCGTCGGTGCGGGACCAACTCGAGCGCCGGGTCCAGCGAGAACGCCCGGGCAGCCGAGTCTACCTCGGGATGAAGCACTGGAAACCGTGGCTGCGCGATGTCATCCCGGCCGCGGCCCGCGATGGGTTCGCCGAACTCGTCGCCGTCCCGCTGAGCCCGTACGACTCGACGTGGATCATGGAACCCTACCGAGCCGGCGTCGCGGAGGGGATTCGCGCCTCGCCGCAGCCGGTCTCGGTCGACCTCCGCGCCGGTTGGCACCTCGACCCGAGTTGGATCGGCTACTGGGCCGAGGAGATCCGACGGTCGCTCGCCCAGGTCCGCGACCCTCGGGCCGCGGTGATCCTATCGGCGCACAGCCTTCCCCAACGGTTTCGGGACCGGGGGGACCCGTATCCTGACCTCGTCCGGGCCACCGCGGGGGCCGTCGCCGCGGCCGCGGGGCTCGAGCGCTGGAGCTTCACGTTTCAGAGCCCGGGGAACACCACCGAGCCGTGGCTCGGCCCGGATATCGTCGATGTGATGAACGGCTGGAAGGAGAAGGGGGCCCGGACGCAGCTTGTCGCGTCGACGGGGTTCGTCTTCGATCACCTCGAGACGCTCTACGACCTGGATGTCGTGGTGAAGAAGGCATCCGTCGAGCGGGGGATCGACTATCGCCGGGTCCCGCCGCCGAACGACCGGCCCGAGGTCGTCGAAGCTCTCGCGCGCCGCGTGCTCATGGCCGCCTCCGTGCGATAGGTCGGGATCCCGACGCGGTCTACGGTGGCAGGGGCCCGGGGGGTTCCTCGTTGTCCGGGAAATCGCCGGTCGTGAGGCCGGGGACGTCCGCGACATCTACCGGAAGCACGACGTAGGGCGTTTCCTTTCGCCAGCAGAGCCATGCCACGGTCCGCAGCAATCCGCGCGGAAGGTCCATCGATCGCCCGATCCGATAGACGTCCTCCTTCGCGAGCTCCCCCACGAGCGCGAGGACGACGGTGTAGGCCAGCGTGCCGACGATCAGGCCGATCACCAGGAGCGCGAGGTTGCTCCGTAGGTAGGTGGGCAGGTAGGCGTTCACCCGCGAGATCGCGAGGAAGGCGACCAGCGCGCTCAGCACGATGAAGAGGATCGAGCGCGGGAAGATGTGCACGCGCATCAGGCGGTAGACGAACCAGGCGTTGAGGCCGAAGGCGGCGGTGCTCGAGGCGAGAACCGCGATCGCGGCGGAGACGAGACCGTCGCTCCGGGGTAGGATCCCGTACGGGGGCAGGAGGGCGAAGCAGATCGCGAAGAGGAGGATCACCTGCACGCCGGTGAGGTAGAACTCGAGGCGGCGCCATCCGATCGCCGCCAAGCCCGTACCGAGGATCAGGGCGATCGCGGCGGGGATCGTCCCGATCGCGAGGAGCGCGAGCGCGCTCGCCCCTCCGACATAGGAGTGGTTGACGATCTGGAGGATGTTGACGCGGTAGACCGCCATGGCGACGACGCCCGGAATCAGGACCATCGACGAGTAGCGAATCGCGTTCCACATCCCGTCCCGGATGCCGTGGTAGTTCTGCCGTTTGTGTAGCGCGGCGACGTACGGGAACAGCGGCGTCGCGACCGCGGTCGGCAAGGCGATCAGCAGGATCCGAAAGCCGTTGACCAGGTTGAACTGGTTGAGCAGGGCCGCCCCGAGCGACGCTTGGACGAAGAACGGGGTCAGGGTCGTCGCGGCCGTGGAGAGGCCGAGCGCACCGAGGAGGGGCCAGCTGAACTTGAGGAGCAGGATCGCCTCGCTCTTGCGGAATCGGCGGAGCAGCGGCCAGAGGGCCGGAAGGCAGAACAGGCCCCCCGCGACCGCGCCGATCACGAACGCGTAGGTGAGGCCGAGAAGCGAGGGCAAAAACAGGGCGGCGAAGATCAGCACCGGGGTCCGGACGAACACCTCGACCAGGTTCGGGTACTGTCCCTTGAGCGCGTTGCCGGTTCCGGTGAAGTAGTTGAGGTAAACCGCTTCGAGCGTCCAGAAGACGGGCAGGAGCATGAACAGCCCGAGGATCTCGAGGTCCTGCGTGGTCGGGGCGATGATCGCGCCCGCGACGTTGACGCCGCCGAACCCCAGCACGATCAGGCCCACGAGGCCGACCAGCAGGAACCGCAGGAGGAGGTAGGTCCCGGTGTTCGTATACGGGGAGCGTCCGCGGGCGACCAGCAGTTGGTAGCCGTATCCGACCCGCAGGTCGGCGAGGGTGTTGATGGTCGAGGCGATCAGCAGGAAGAACTGGACGGTACCGTAGAGGGCCTGGCCCGAGGTGTGGCCCCCGATGAACCGGTAGACGAAAAGGGAACCGATGAACCCGACCGCTTGGACGGCGACATATACCGCGAAGACCGAGGCAGAGTTGACGGTGAGGCTGTAGCGTGCCTGAGGCAGCCCCGGCTGGGACGGCCCGGTCGAGACCACCTCGTCTTCGATCTCCACGCCCGGACCCGGCGGCCGGGAGACGTTGCCCCCTTCATAATCGCTAGCGAGGACTGGAGGGCCGCACTATCGGGAGCGAGAAGCCCGTCGTGCGCGAGCCGGCCCGCGGATCGGGCGGGTCGGGGCCAACCGTCGCGCCTCCCGGGAGATCGTGGTGAGGACGCGGACCATCGTGGCCCAGTCGCCCGCGGGAACGGAACGACGGAACCGCTGCCCGAGTTCGCGTCGGAACCGCTCGAGCTCCCGCAACGTCGCTCGACCCTTGGGGGTCGGCACGACGAGGATCCGTCGGCGGTCGCGCGACGAGGGACGGCGCTCGATGAGACCGGCCGTGACGGCGTCTTCGACGTGCAGGCTGATGGCTGCGGGGCTCACCTCGAACAGCCGGGAGATTTGGGCTCCCGTGAGCGGGCCGCGTTCGTCGATCAACGCAAGGATCCGCAGCTGTACGCGGGTGACGTGCGCCCGCTTCGCGACGGCGGCGAAGTGCGGTTTGAGGGCGTCCCCGAGCTCCCAGAAAGGGTCCCAGAAGTCGGTCGGTCTCGGGGGCCGGAGCGCCCGGGCGCGCTGCCGAACGTCGTGGGCCCGGGATTCTTCGACCGGTGCGAGCAGGGTCCCGACACGCCCGGGTACCTTCTTCGTCACGGAGGGCGGGGACAGAGCTTTTGGGTATAGATGCAGCGGTGACCGCGCGTTGTCGGTTTCTGGGCACGGGCGTCCTCGCGAACCCGCGCGATTGTTCCCGCATCTAGAAATACGCCCGAGGGTGGAACACCCGCATGCAGGGGTCTCGCTGCCCGAGCTGTGGAGCCAGCGTTCCGGCCGGGGCGAAGTACTGTCCCTTCTGTGGGGCTTCCCAGATCGGACGCCCCGGGCCCGCAGCGACCCCCCGCCCCGAACCCACAGGGCCACCGCTCCGCCCACCTTCGCCTCCCCGCGCGCCTCCTCCGTGGGCCGCCACCGGGGGGGTCCCGTTCCCCCGACGCATGCCTCGGCGTTCCCTGCTGCTCGTCGTCGTAGCGGTCGTCGCCATCGTGGCGATTGCGGGCGGGGTCTTTGCCTACGTCTTCTACTCGGGCGCGTACTCGGTTCAGATCACGTCGCTCAACGCGACCTCCCCGGCCGACACGTGCGGGTACGGTGCCGGCCTCACCGTGCATTACCCGAACCATCTGTCGGGGTACGTCGGGAACGTCGCCACCATCTCGATCGGTATCCACAACCTCAACACGTCGAGCTGCACGATCCATAGCGCTCGCACGAACACCTCGAGCTTCTCCATCAGCAACGTGCATAGCGTGTCGATTTCCGGGCTCGGCTCGGGCATGCTCACGTTCACGCTCACGTTTCCATCCTCGAAGTTCACCGGGCCGGTCTGGATCCTCTTCTCCTAACTCCGTCGCTCCGCGGAACGATACCGTCGAGGGAGGCCGCGGAATCGGAGTCCCGCCCATCCCGGGGCAGGATCCATCCGTCCGGCCCTGCGGTGGGAAGCGGACGCAGAACCCGCACGGGAACCGGACGCAGCGATCCCGAGCCGGCGCTCTCGTTCCAGGTCGCGCCTACAGCGTCTAAGCAGCTTTCGAGCCACCGAGAGGGCCGGGACCCCTCGGTCGACGAAGGCCGGAGTGCCCTAGCTCCGGGGGCGGGTCCGCACCGAACCGCCGTCGCCGACCACCGCTCTGTCGCGGGCACCTCGTGGATCGGGAGCACCGGGTTCGGCGCCGGTCCCGCGTCCGGGTCCGCGCATTGGACGACCTGATAAATGCCGGCCCAGCGGCTCCGAGAGCGTCGATGAGAAACTACGTCCGGGGCATTTTGGTGTTCGCCCTCGCGGTGACCCTGGTCGTCGCGGGGCTCTTCGTCTACGGTCTGCTCTTCCCCCAGCTAGGTCAGACCGTCGACAGCGAAAACTGGGCGGGCTACATCGACCAAACGACCGTGAGCTCCGCGAACGGTTCGATCACCCTACCGTCCTCTTCCGACTGGCAAGGGCCCGGCACCGCCGCCCTGTGGGTCGGTACGGGAGGGTCGAGCCGATTGGGGTTGACGCAGTGGCCCTTTTGGCAAGCGGGAGCGACGGTCAGCTGCTCTCCACTGGGCTGTTCGGTGACGCTCTTCGATGAGGGAGGCACGCAAGGTCCCCCGTGCAACGGGGTCTGCGCGGCCAACTGGACGAATACGTTCGCCGCTTCCCTGGGGGATACGATCACCGTCGAGGTCTACGGAAGCTCTGCCGGCGCCATCGCAGTGATCACGGTGGACGGGAACGGCTACAACACGACCTACCATCCGCCGGCATGGGCCCCCCTCGCTGGGGTGACCTCCTTCCCGTCGTCCGAGTGGATCTTCGAGTCGCCGGAGTCCTCCCACGGGGGTATGATGGTCATGCCGAGTCTCACGCCGCCCGGCGTCGTGTTCTCCTCGGTCAGCGACTCCGCCGGCCTTTCCGTCATGGGAAACGTCCAGATGCAAGGGAATCCGAACGGTCAATCCGTCCACATATCGCCCTTCGACCGCGGCTCCTTTTCCGCGTATTCGTACGCGGAGTGAAGCGGACGGTCGGTGCCCGGGCCGGTCGGTACCCCGCGCAATACACCAACCCGAATCGAAGGCGGCGTACCGCGGTTGGGCTGCGGAGTCGGAGCCCGCGGGGGATGGGAGCACGGGGATTTGAACCCCGATATGCGGGTCTCTCCGCGCGCTCCAGTCACTCGTCATCGGACCGCACGGCGGTCCTCCGCAGACCCGATGTTCACAGGGCGAGTTCGTGGCTCGCCCTGACTGGAGCCCGCTGGTCTGCCAGATTAGCCTATGCTCCCTCCCGCCGCGCCGAGGGAGGCAACGGGGAGATATGGTTTCCGCTGACGCGCCGCCACCACGGTCCATCGGGCCGACCGGGACGTGTCCCCCGTGCGGCATCGTCCTCGGCGAGAGAGGAAGGGGGTGCCGCGCGCCAGCACGATCGGTCAGTGCCCGGAACGCTCGGCAAGATGTCGCAACTCGACCGGAGGCCCGTCCGGACCGGTCATCGGTTCGAGGAACCGGGCGAGCTCTTCGTCGGTGACGAACGCGAGGCTCGAGGCGCCCAGGCTCGCCGCCTCGCGACACGCTGCTCCGACGGCGAACAGGTGCGGCATCTCGCTCCCGACCTGGCGGCACAGCCAAATCGCCTCGATCCCCTGGGCGCCGGTCCAGTCGTGAGGGACCTCGCGCAGCAGCGCTCGGGCGGCGCGCCGGATCTCGGGGCGATCCGGATCGCGCGACGGCACGACCGCGACGACGACGCGTCCGCGCGGGATGGGAACGATCCCTTCCAGGGCGGCGACCTCGACGAGATCGCCGGCCCGTGCCTTCTCCCGAGCCACGCCCCGCGACGCGCCCTCCGGCCCGGGAAGAGCGGTCAGCACGCCGTGGACCATCTCGAGGTGGACCGGCGTTCCCGAGGGCATCTCCTGGCTCGCGATTGCCCGAGTGACCCGGACGATCTTCAGCCGCCCCAATCGTTGCCCGACGTCGGCGCTCAGCTGGGTCAGTTGTCGTTCGAGCCATGCCATTCCCTCGGCCGTGGGCCGGTAGCGGCCCGATCGGTGATCGAGAAGTCCCCGCCGCCGCAGCCCGCTCTGGAGATGGGAGGCGGACTGGATCGTGAGGCCGAGTCGGTCGGCGACGGACTGGAGCCGGCGGACATCCTGGGTCGCGCACTCGTACAGGAAGAGAAGCTCGCTGACCCCACGTCGCAGGCCGGAGAGCCCGCTCTCCGGCCGGACGGTCGACCGCGGAGCCCTCGGCACAGCGGTCGTAGATTCGTCCGGCCTCTAAAGGCCACGCCCGTGGGGCCAGCGTCGCGCAAGCTTTATGTTCAAGTTAGCGTGACAAAAATCCAATGTCATTGAGCGCCTCCTCTTCGGCCGCTTCGCGTCGCCGAGCGATCCCGCTGACCCTGGCGGTGGTGCTGATCGTCGTGGTCGCGGGAGCGGCCGTGGCCGGCGCCGCCACGTACTACACCCTGAATCCCCCGCACGCCGCGGGCGGGGGCGCGCACTCGGTCACGGTCGTGGACGATCTGGGCCGCACCGTCGTCGCTCCCGTCAATCCCACGCGGATCGTCGTGCTCGCCCCGAGCGTGATGGACATCGTCTACCGTCTGGGGCTGCGGAGCGATGTCGTCGGCTACGGCTGCACCCCGTCGGAGGCGGGAGGGATCCTCAACGAGTACTCCGTCAACCAGACGGTTCGCTGGAACCTCACCAACTCCGGCTGCATCACGGACTTCCCGAGTCTGGATACCGAAGCCGTCGCGAACCTATCGGCCCAGCTCGTCCTTGCTTCGACCATCACGAGCGCGCAGGACGTCAACACGCTCACGGAGACCTACGGCATACCGGTCGTGGTCCTCGCGCCGAACACGCTGGAAGGGGTCATCGGCGACGTCCGCATCGTCGAGCAGATCTTCCCGGCGTCCACCGCCGTCGCGAACGCCCTCACGGCGGACCTCGCGCAGACCCTCCAGAACGCTTCGGCATTCGTGCAGAACGTCACGGGCTACTCCAGCGGCAGCGGAGTGCCGCTGCCGTCAGTCCTGCTTACCTACTATTTCGACTCCGGCGGGTACTACTCCTACAGCCAAGGGACCTTCGGCGACTCGCTGATCACGTTCATGGGCGGGAGGAACCTTGCCTCCGGCATTGCCGTCCCGTACGGCGAGGTGAACGCGACCTACGTCCTCGATACCCAGCCGAACTTCGTCATCTACCCCACGGCCTGGAACGACTCGTACCTGGTCAGCGGCGAGACACCCTCCGTTTGGGCGACCGCCCCGTATTGGAGCCAGCTCAACGCCACGAAGGTCGGCGTCGACGTAACGCTCCTGTCCGAACCCGACCCCTCGATGATCCTCGCCCTGCCTTATCTGGAGAGCCTGCTCTACCCGACCTAGGCGGGGCGAGACGGCCCCGGGACCCTTGTGAACGCTCCGCCCGGTGCGCCCGTCCCTCGAGAGGAGGCTGTCTCGCCCCGACGGTGGGGTCCGCTCCCGCTGCGCGTGCTGGTCCCCGCGATCGTCGTAGGGCTCTTCGCCCTCCTCGTCGGCTCGACCGCGCTCGGATCCGTCCCGATCCCGGCCGGCACGACGATCTCGATCTTCTTTTACCAACTGACCGGGGGGTTCGTGCCGTCGGCCGCCTGCCCGGGATCGGTCGCCTCGCACCAGTGCGCCATCTGGACGGAGATCGTCTGGCAGGCGCGCGTCCCGTCGCTCGTGCTCGCGCTCGCCGCCGGGGCGGCGCTCGCGATCTCGGGCGGCAGCCTCCAGGGGATCTTCCGCAACCCGCTCGCGGACCCCTTCTTGCTCGGCCTCTCCTCGGGAGCGGCGCTGGGAGCGGCAGCGATCTTCGTCCTCAACGTCGACCCGGCCCACCAAGCGACGTTGCTCCCGCTCGCCGCCTTCCTGGGAGGAATCGTTCCGGGCGCGGTGATCTATCTCGCGGCGACGCTCAGCCGTCGTGGACCGACGGTCCTGATTCTGTCCGGCGTCGCGCTGAGCACATTCTTCTCCGCGATCCTTTCCGCGATGCTACTCTACAACCCTTCGTCGGACGTTTCGCTGAACTTCTGGCTACTCGGCAGCCTCGGTGCGACCTCCTGGTCGGACGACGGACTGGTCGTGGGCGTCACGCTCGTCCTGGGTACGGTGCTCTACCTGCGCGCACGGGAGATCAACCTCCTTCAGCTCGGTCCCGAGGTTGCGCAGAGCCTCGGGGTGCGCCCGCAGCGGACCATCCAGTGGACCGTGCTGCTCACCACCGCGATCACGGCCACCGCCGTCGCTTTTACCGGGATCATCGGCTTTGTCGGGTTGATCGCTCCGCATCTGGTCCGTCGCCTCGCGGGGGTGGACTACCGGATCGTCCTGCCCCTGGGCGCGCTGATGGGAGGGATCGTCCTTCTGGTCGCCTGGGACGTCGCCGTTGCGGCGATCCCCCCCATCGTCATCCCGGTGGGGATCCCCACGGCGTTCATCGGCGCGCCGTTCCTGATCTACTTGCTGTACCGCCGCCGCGCTCCGGGGGGTAGCGCCATCGACACATGAGCGCCCCCGACGCGGCGACGCTGCGCGTGGACCGGCTGACCGTCCGCTATGGAGGGCGGACGGCGCTCGCCGACGTCTCCCTCTCGGCCCGCTCGGGCGAGCTCGTCGCCCTGACCGGGCCGAACGGCTCCGGCAAGTCCACGCTGCTGAGAGCCGTCATGGGCCTGATCGCGCCCCAGGGAGGGAGCGTTCGGGTCGAAGGGGCCAACGTCCCCGAGCTCGGATTGATCGAGCGGGCGCGCCGCGTCGCCTGGGCTCCCCAAGAGGAACCGGTCGGGGAAAACGTCTCCATCCTCGAGTACGTCCGCTTCGGCCGGCACCCGCACCTCGCCCCGTTCGCCAACGAAGGGCCAGCGGACCACGCGGCCGTGGAGCGGGCCTTGCGCCGGGTGGACTTCTGGGAAGAGCGCTCCCGAGGGGTGGCGGAACTGAGCGGCGGAGAGCGACAACGCGTGCGCCTCGCCCGGGTGCTCGCCCAGGAGACTCCGCTCTTGCTGCTGGACGAGCCGACGGCGTTCCTCGATATCGGGCACCAACTCGACGCGCTCGAGCGGGTCCACACGATTGCGCGTCAGGAGCGGCGCTGCGCGGTGGTCGCGCTCCACGACCTCAACCTCGCCGCGCGCTTCGCCGACCGTATCGTCGTGCTCAGCCACGGCCGGTGCGTCGCCTCGGGGACCCCGAAGGAGGTGCTCTCCCCGGAACTCCTCGCCGACGTCTGGGGAATTGTGGCCGATCTGCGATGGGATCCGGTGACGGGGCTCCCGTACCTCCTCCCGGTCCTCCCCATGGACCGGCCTCCCTTGGCGGGGACGGTCGGGCCCCGAAGCTCGGCA